>JAKAJX010000100.1 GCA_021824855.1 Bacteroidota bacterium
GGTCTATGGGATCAATATTCTTTAAAGAATATTGAAACTGTTTTTGATGTTGATTTGATTAAAATATTTTATGAGCCCCTTAGAAAAGAGCATATTGAATGGTATCATTCGCTTTTTGTGACTAGATACCTTAAAAGTAAGAGATTGAGAATTTGGTATTATAGGTTACGAATATGGAAGTGTGCGACTTTTTTTATTAAGACATTTTCTTTTTGTATTAAAGGACATACGATTGCTGCAGTTTTTAAAAAAAAGATAATTGAATAATAGTTAGTGAACTCAAAATCAGGAAAATTTAAAGTAGTACATCTGAGTACTTTTTATAAAGGCGGTGCTGGAATAGCAGCTTGTCGATTGCATAAAGCGATGCTTAAAGAAGGAGTTGATTCTTATATAGGATTTGTGCAAGCAGGCGATATGGTTAAACATTTAGAACGAGCTTTTTCAGTTAATCAATTATCTATTAAGCAGCGACTGAAGAATACAGTATACAGGCTTCTATATACCTCCAAATATGAGAAGTTGCTAAACAAGCTGTTATTTTCTATCGATGCAGAAAATTGCATTCTTCCATTTTCCAATTATAATCCATTAGATCATGTTATTGTAAAAAGTGCTGATATCATTCATTTGCATTGGGTATGCGGGATGATTGATTACCTTGATTTTTTTAAGAAATGTACTAAACCTATTATTTGGACTTTGCATGATATGTATCCTATGCAAGGTTTATTTATATATAAAGATGATGATCAGAAAAACTATTTAGTTGCTAAAGAACTGGATACATACGTTAGAAATTTAAAAGAGATTGCTTTGCATAGGTTTACCAATAAGTTAGTTATTACTGCACCTTCCGTATGGTTACATGAAAGTGCTAAGGGAAGTAAAATATTAGGATTGTATAATAATTTCTATATTCCTAATTGTATTGATTTTTCTGAATTCAAGATACTTGACAAATTAGATTGTAGGAAAGAATTAAATCTGCCAGAAGATAAAATAATATTATTATTTGTGAGTGCCTCTACAGCTAATAGAAGAAAGGGATTTGATCTTTTGATAGATGCTTTGCAAATAATTTATGGCAAGCATAAAAATATTTACTTGATAGCATTAGGAAAAAGTGATAGAGAAACTTTTACTAGTTTACCCATAGAGTTTGCTGGTGAAGTGAATGATAATATAATACTTAATAAGTATTATTCTGCTGCTGATGCTTTTTTACTTCCCAGTCGAGAGGATAATTTGCCTAATGTTATGTTGGAAGCATTTGCTTGCGGGTTACCTATTATCGGAACTCCGGTAGGAGGTGTTAAAGAAAATGTGATAGAAAAAAATGGTGTTATGGCCAAAGATATCTCGGGGCAAGGGCTTGCTGGTGCCATTAATCATTTTATGGAAAACAGGCAACTGTTTTCTGCTACTGAGATACGGGAATATGCAAAGACTATATTTAGCAATAGTAAAATTGTCGAACAATTCTTGGAAAGCTACAAAGGATTAATCAGTTAAATATGATAATTTCAAATTTAAGACCTTAGGATTCTGTTAGCTTAAGAAAGCAGTAGGACTTTTCAATCATGTTTTTTCTTTATACAGAAAACATTTCACATCTTTTTTTAGATATAACTGAGTTAAGAAATGCTTTTAGCTCTAATTGGACTGCCTCTATTGATAACGCAGAATATATAGTATTTCCCGTTTTCTATGAAGTAATGTTCGAATATTCTGAAGAAGAATATGCAATGAATGGATTTAGTAAGGGACTAATAGAACAAACAAAAAAATTGTTTTATGATGCTATTGCGCTCGCTCGTCAATATCAAAAACCTTTAGTTCTTTTTTATTACCGAGATCCGGTAAAACCCTTGCCAATTGATTATAACAATACAATTGTTTTTAGAACTTCTTTATTTAAATCTACTTGTTCTAACAAGGAATTGGCTATGCCGGCTTTTATTCCCGATATTATTGAACAGTTTAAAGAAGTAACATATAAAGAGTATCTCAATAATTTTATACTACCTAAGCCAAATAAACCTGCTGTTGCTTTTAAAGGACAGTCAGCTCCTTTGCAATTAAGTTATAAAACAGAATTGCGACTGTTTGCCAATAAATTTTTACCTAAAATAGGAAGGAAAGAATTACCCGTTTATTATAATCGCGGATATTTAGCAAGACGTTTAGCATTGATTTCCATTATCAACAATAAAAAAATTGAATCGGATGTGCAAATCACTGCATGGAATGAGCAAAAGCAAGATGCCTTGTTGTATAAAAAAAGATTTTTAGAAAGCATGTATCAATATCCTTATCAAGTATGTTCCGCAGGATTTGGTAATTATTCTTTTCGATTATATGAAATAATGGCTTCGGGCAGAATTCCCGTTTTTATTAATACCGATTGTGTATTGCCTTTTGAACACATTATTCCATGGAAAAAACAAATGGTTTGGATTGAAGAAGATGATGCTAAAAAAACCGGTGAAATAATAGCAGATTTTCATCAGTCAGTACACCCCGATGACTTTAAAGATTTGCAAATGACTAATAGAAAAATTTATGAAACTTATTTAACTAAAAAAGGGTTTTTACAAAATTTAGATAAAGCATTAGCCCCATTACAAGTAGTAAAGTAAAATATTAAATGAAGAAATTATTAGTTACCGGTTCATCCGGTTTAGTAGGAAGTGAAGTGTGTATGTATTTTTCTGAAAAAGGATACGAGATACATGGAATTGATAATAATCAACGGGCAATATTTTTTGGTCCGCAGGGCGATACCCGCTGGAATCAACAAAGATTAGAATCTACGCTTCGGCATTTTCACCATCACGAAAATGATATTAGAGATAGAAAAGCTATGATGGAATTAATGCAATCTATTCAACCCAATGTAATTATTCATGCAGCCGCACAACCCAGTCATGATAAAGCAGCTTTAATTCCTTTCGATGATTTTGATACCAATGCAGGTGGCACATTAAATGTATTAGAAGCCGCTCGTTTATATGCTCCGGAAGCTCCTTTTATTCACATGAGCACCAATAAAGTATATGGCGATGCACCCAATAAAATTTCTTTAAAGGAATTGGCCACGCGTTGGGATTATGATGATATTGCTTTTGAAAAAGGCATTGCAGAAACTTTTACCATCGATCAAAGTAAACATTCTTTATTTGGTGCATCGAAATTGGCTGCCGATATTATGGTGCAGGAATATGGGAAATATTTTAATATGCCTACGGTTTGTTTACGCGGCGGTTGTTTAACAGGACCTAACCATAGTGGCGTTGAGTTGCACGGATTTTTAAGTTATTTGGTAAAATGTAATGTGGAAAGCAAAAAGTATTTTATATATGGATATAAAGGAAAACAGGTAAGAGATAATATTCATAGTTATGATATTGCCCGTTTTATGGAAAGATTTGTGCAAACACCTCGAGCCGGTGAAGTATATAATTTAGGAGGCGGTAAAGAAAATACTTGTTCAATACTGGAAGCATTTGCTATAGCAGAAAAGTTTAGCGGAAAGCAACAAGTATTTGAATATATTGATAAAAACAGAGAGGGAGATCATATTTGCTATTACAGCGATTTAAGTAAAATGAAAGCTCATTATACCGGATGGGATATAACCATTAGTTTGGAAGAAACCATTCAACAAATTACTGATAGTTGGAAGAACAGAAATAAGCTTTAAACATACGTTTATTATTACTGCGTGAAGTATATTAAAGAATTAGATAGTTTAAGAGCCTTTGCCGTAACATTGGTTATTATTAGTCATATTCATTCACTCACTTATTTTAAATCTTTTGCACTCGGTGGTATTGGGGTAGGCTTTTTCTTTGTATTAAGCGGATTTTTAATTACCGGTATTTTATTGCACGAAAAAAATAAACCCGATTCTTCTTTAGGCAATACTTTAAAAATATTTTATAGCAGAAGAACACTTCGCATATTTCCTGCGTATTATTTATTTTTATGGATAGTGTATAGCTTGGGTAATAAGCAAATTGTAGAACATCCTTTTTATTTTTTATTCTATGGTTCTAATATCCTTTTTTTTAAACAAGCCAGTTATGCAGGCGAACTTTCTCCTACTTGGTCACTTGCAGTAGAAGAGCAATTTTATATTACTTGGCCTTTACTTTTATTGGCTGTAAATAAAAAATATACAAAGCAGGTAATTATTGCAGGAATTATTTTCTCTCCTTTATTCAAAATAATAGTTACTGTTCTATGTAAAGTATATGGCCAAAACTCCTCCTTACTTGGGGCTTTAATGCCCAGCAATATCATTTACTTATTATCCGGTGCTTATTTGGCATGGTTAACCATACAAAAAAGTAACCGGCTGGCACAATTCACTCATTTTATTATACCCATTTTACTTATTGCCTGTTATTATGTATTGCATCTTGTAATTCATGGTGCATTATTAAATAGTTTTTTATTTCAAGGTGTAGTAACCATGGTATCGGTATGGATTATTAACTTAATTCTTATTCGTAACAAGGCAGGCAATTCTATAAATTGGCTGAAAAATAAAGTAATGGTGTACATTGGTAAAATAAGTTATGGAATGTATTTGTATCATACCATTGCAGTTTCTTTACTACTTTCTTTTATGGGTAATTATAATGTGTTATTACAGCATCCTTTAACAGATTTTATAGTTACCTATTCTTGTACTTTTTTAGTGGCTTCTGTTTCATGGTTTTTATTCGAAAAGCCCATAAATAGCTGGAAGAATAAGCTTTCTTATGGCTTGTTGGCGAAATGTGAAAAAGAAATTACCACATCTTTTGAAAAATAAATGGAAAGGATTTTAAGTTCATGCGAATAGTACTTTTATGCGAAGCTCCTATATGTGTTGATGCGGGAGGAATTGCACAAACTTTATACAATATTGTATCTTTTACTGCACCCGAAAATTTATTGTGTATTAGTCCTGAACAAGAAATAAAATCGTATCCACCTTCGGCACCCTATACTAATTGTTATATTGGATATAAGTTTCAAATTTTTTCGCTTGGTGCCAATCGAATCAGTAAATATGTTGGAAAATATGTTGAGTTAATCAACTTCAGTATTAATCAGCATAGAAGTTTTCGAAAAATTAAGCAGGCAATAATCAACTTTCAACCCAATGTAATAATATCTTGTCCTAATGGTGCTATAGGTGTATTAATGCATCAACGATTATTGAAAGATATGGATGTAAAAGTATTTCCTTATTTTATGGATGATTGGATGTATCAAATAAATTTTAATTGGCTCGGTGGTAATTTGCATACTGCTATTCAACAAATACTGCAACGCAATACTAACTGGTTAGTGATTAGTAACGAATTGAAAGAATTATTATCGAAAAGATATCAGGTACATCCGAAAAATTTTTTAGTTATCCGCAATCCGGTTGATATAACTGATGAGCATGATGATGTTATCATAGCACCTGTTATAAAAGATAAAAAAGAGCTAACAATAGCTTATGCAGGGGCTTTATGGGATATGCACTATGATTCTTTTTTGCTGGCAGCAAAAGCAATTCATCAATTGCAATTAGAAATAAATGTGCGATTAGTACTTTATTGTGCAACTCATTTTTGGGAATGGAGAGGAAGCGAATTGCAATTATATAACGTTCAATACGGTGGTAATATTCCTTATGCACATATTCATCAAAAATTAAAAGAAGCAGATGCTTTATTGCTGGTTTCTTCTTTTTCGGCAAGAGTATATACCCATTCCAGTGCATCTATTCAAACTAAAATTACCGATTACTTAAAAGCTAAAAAGCTAATTATCAGTTGTGGACCTTCGTATTCGGCTAATCATCAGTTTCTAAAAACGTATGATTGCGGTTGTTGTATAGAATCGGATATGCAGGAAGAAGTAGTTGCTTATTTAAAAAAAGTGATTACCAATTTGCCGGCGTTTAACTATAGAATAAATAATGGCTATAAAGTATTGCAAGAAGAATTTTCGAAAGAAGTAGTTCATCGAAAACTAAAAAATTTTATGATAAACGAAATTAATGCGGCATGAAAGAAAGGTCATTTCAATTAGATTTATTAAGAACTGTAGCCATATTATTAGTAGTATTTTTTCATTTTTATATTAATTTTTCTGCAATTCCTTTGTGGAATGATGTTGTGTATAATGGCGGACTATTAGGCGTTAATTTTTTCTTTGTTTTAAGTGGTATGCTTATTTCGTATCCATTTGTAAAAGAAAGTTTGGCATCGGGTAAATTATATTCTATAAAAAATTATTCGGTTAATCGTTTATTGCGAATTATTCCTTTATTCTGGTTTATCACTATCATTAATTTTTTATTAAAAGATAATATCCGGTTATATCAAATGCAGCCAAATGGTTTGTCGTATTCCGATTTAATTAAGTACTTATTTTTTTTCTCTTCTAAATTAGATATTTTAAATCCGGTAATTTGGACACTAAGGATTGAGATGTTATTCTATATTATTTTTCCTTTTCTGTTTTATATTAGTTTGCGATGGCATAGTATATTTATTAAGCATGCACATTTTTATACATTTCTTTTAATGGCTTGCTTTTTGGCTTATAGATGTATAATTATTTATAACAACAAAACACTCGACAATTCCGATGTAATTAATAATTTAGAAGGCTTCTTTTTGGGTATCAATCTTTCTTTTATTGTTCTAACAAATAATACTAATCGCTTTAAAATTTTTTTCCAAGTTCTAACTCCTATAATCGGATTATTGATTTTGGTTAAATTAAATCAAACAATATTTCAAAATTCAATATGGTACTATCCTTTTTTTAAAACCGGAACTAATCTTTGTATTTTCTTTTTATTTATAGGACTGTTGCGGAATCAACCCAAAAGACTAAGCAAGAAATTGGTACAAGTAATTAGTTTTATTTCAATGATTTCTTATTCTTTGTACTTAATTCATTTTAATGTGTATTATAGTATTGTGTTGCCTTTTCTTAGAAAAATATATCATAGTCAGTATGTAAATATTCATGTATGGGGAGCCCTCTCTTTGCTTATTACATTTTTATTTTCATTTATAACGTATAGGGTTGTAGAGCAACCTTTTTTGGCTTTAAAGAAAAGAGTATTAGTTACAAGTGAAAGCAGATAAATTACCCGTTGTGTTGTTGGTATCTACCGGTTTAGGTAGTATTTATAGAGGATACGAATCTTTTACTGCAGAATGTTTTGAAGCACTAAAAAATAATACATCTTTTCAGCTTATTTTATTAAAAGGTGCAGGCAATAAAAAGCCTTCGGAATTGGTAATTGGTAATTTTAAAAGAAATGGTAAGATAGCATACTTATTGTCGAAGGTGATTAAAAAAGAACCTTATTGGATTGAACAATTTTCTTTTGCAATTGCTATGTTGCCTGCTATTATTCGCTATCGACCGGCGGTTATTTATTACAGCGATTTTGTATTAGGTACGTTTTTATGGCATAGTAGAAATTGGTTAAAGTTTAAGTATAAATTATTGTTCTCTAATGGAGCACCAAATGGTCCGCCGTTTACTCGTATGGATCATATTCAGCAACTTCTTCCAATATATCTTGAACAAGCTTGTGCGGCCGGAACAGCCATAAAAAAACAAACCTTATTGCCTTATGCCATTCAAATAGAACATGTCGATAAGTTAGTACTTCGGCTGCAACAAAAAGATGCTATCAGGCATTCGCTTCAATTGCCGATACAGAAGAAAATTATTGTGAGTGTGGGTGCAATCAATTCGCAACATAAACGAATGGATTATGTAATAAAAGAATTTGCAGCATTGCCTCAAGATGATTATTTTCTTATTCTATTAGGACAAATAGATGAATTAAGTGCACCTATTATGGAATTGGCAAAAAAAGATGTATCGCTCAACAATTTTTTAATAAAGCAAGTGGCAAAAGAAGAGATACCATCTTTTTTATTGGCAAGTGATTATTTTATTTTAGCTTCTTTAAACGAAGGGCTACCAAGGGTATTACCCGAAGCTTTAGCAGCAGGTTTATTGCCTATTGTACACGATTATGCTGTAACAAGGCAAACGCTTGGGCATTATGGTGTTTATAGAAATTTACAGCAAAATGCACAATTAAAGAATGCCATTTCGGAAGTTGATAATAGGGCTATAACAAAAAAGGAATTACAAGAGTTTGCAATGAAAACTTATTCTTGGGATGCATTGCGAGAAAGATATATAGAGATGCTTAAAGCGAATATTGGATGATAGTAGTGGGATATTTATACAATACCAACGGCATGGCCACCTGGTGCATAGAAACTGCATACGCCCTACATGAAGCCGGTGAAAATGTACTATTGGTGCATGCTCCATCGGTTAAATTGCCTGCTAATCTTCCTTTTAAAACCTTATGTTTTTCATTCAATTCTACTAATAAATCGGGAATTGCAAAAGTTGGGTTTATGGGTAAGATGAACTCTTTTTTGAAAGTATTCTCAAATGCAAGTACCGGCTTTTCTTATAAAGTGTACGAGCAATTAACGCAGGAGGGAAAAAAAGTTGATAGTTTTTTCCTTAATCAAAGTAATATGATAGACCCACGTGTGCCTATCCCTCAATATGTGTGCAGTTGGGTGTATCCTTTTAGTATCAATTATTATTTAAAAACAGCTTTTCTATCATTAGAGCATGGTTCTATAAAAAATAAAATACTTACCATAGCCAATGCCATAGGCTTTTACAGAAAAGATAAAGCATCATTCAAAGCTGCAACAAAAGTGTTAGCATTAACACCTGCTATGCAGCAAAATTTATTGCAACAAAATTATAAAGCAGTATTATTATCTCCTTGTTGTGCAGTTGAACAAAACTTAGAAAAGGTAGGAGATACAATGATTGAAAGGAAGATAAAAGTAATTATGTGTGCACTTGATTTAAGTAGTAAACGAAAAAACCTAACATGGGTAATGGAGCAATTGAACTTGCTGAAAGATACAGAATTGGAAATTATTTTAATAGGAAGAACGGGGGAATATATGGAACAACTCATTGCAGTATCGCCTCATACAATCATACAAAAAGGCATATTAACACGAGAGGAAATTATTGATGAATATAATTGTGCCGATATTTTTCTGTTTGCCTCACTTTCCGATGATTGGGGTTATGTATTAACAGAAGCAATGAGTAAGGGACTTGCCGTTCTTGCCCCATATCAACATCCTTTCAATTATATTGTTGGTCATCAAGATTATCTTTTTGAACCCGGTAGCAAGCAATCATTTTTAGAAAAATTCTGTAGGCTGGTAAAAAATAAAGATGTATTGCATAACGCACAAATACATTGTTATCAAAGAACAAAGCAATTGTTTTCAAGAGAAAATTTTGTATTGGCTTCGAGAGATGCAAGATTGATATAATATGCTATTTTCAATAATCATACCTACGTGCAACAGAAACAATTTATTGGCAAAGTGCTTAAATTGCTTGCAATATGAAGTGCAAGGATTAAGTGCAACTGATTATGAAGTAATAGTTACAGACGATAGTTATAATAACCTCGCTAAAGATTTTCTTACAATAAATTTTCCATGGGTACAATGGGTAGAAGGACCGAAACGGGGGCCGGCGGCTAACCGGAACAATGGCGCTAAATATGCAAAAGGAGAATGGTTGGTATTTTTAGATGATGATTGTGTGCCAGAATCAACTATTTTAAAAGCTTATCAAAATGCTATCAACTGCTATCAAAATGCAACGGTATTCGAAGGAAAAGTTATAGCTGAACGTCAGAAAAAAAGTTTGGCCGAAGAAGCACCTATTAACGAACAAGGAGGGTATTTATGGTCTTGTAATTTCCTAATTAAAAAATTGTTATTTACAGAGATAGAAGGCTTTGATGAAAACTTTCCTTATCCTGCTATGGAGGATATTGATTTACAAATAAGATTGCAAAAGCTAACCACAATTATTTTTGTTAATGAGGCAGTAGTGATGCATCCGTGGAAAATAATAAAACCATTTACAAGTATAATCAAGCATTTACAATCTCATAAATATTTTGCTCGCAAACAGAAAGTGTATGGAACTTTCTCTTATAGGTGGAGTAGATGTAAAATATTTTTTGGCCAATTTTTTCTTATTACAAAAGAATTAGTTGGTTTTTCCGGACGAGGTTTCTTTATTTATATAGAAAGAAATATACTTAATTTCCTATTAATTTTTTATTAGAATAGCAGTAGAAATATATCTTGGTAAATAGAATTATTCAACTCTCATTATGAATTTTACTTGTTCCATTTGTGGTAATTACGCAGATAATAAAGTTTGGAAAGCCAGAGAAATGATGCTGGGTTTACGAGATGAATTTGAATATGTTGAATGTGCTAATTGTGGTTGTTTACAAATTAGAAACATACCCGAAAATCTTGCAAAATATTATCCTAAAAATTATTATAGTTTAAATGATGATCCGTCATTATTTTTCAAAGGCACTTTTAAAGCTTGGCTAAAAAAACAAAGAGATTATTTTGCTATTACCGGAAAAGGATTTGTAGGAAAATTTGTTCAATCTAAAATGCCTAATCATTCTATTGAACTGTTTAATTTCAGGCATATTGCCATAAAAAAATCGGCAAAAATTTTAGATGTAGGTTCGGGCACAGGTATTATTCCGTATGTTTTTAAAAATGCCGGCTTTAAGCATATTACCGGAATTGACCCTTATTTGGAAAAAGATATGGTATTTAATAACGGACTTACTATTCGAAAGCAATCATTACTCGATATTACCGAAAAGGACTGGGATATTATTATGTTCAATCATTCTTTTGAGCATATTGCCGAACCCAAAAATTATTTAATTCAAACAGCGGCTCTATTAAAGCCCAAGGGCATTTGTATTATCCGAATTCCAACGGTTTCATCATACGCTTGGCAATGTTATAAAGAGAATTGGGTTCAATTAGATGCACCACGTCATTTGTTTTTATATAGTATTAAAAGTTTAGAAATTTTGGCTGCACAAACCGGTTTCGATTATGTAAAAACCTCTTATGAATCTACTGCTTTTCAATTTTTAGGAAGTGAGCAATATCAAAAAGATATTTCGTTATTGAATGATAATCGTTCTATGTATTGCGGCAATATTTCTTTATTTACTGCCAATCAAATTAATGATTATAAAGCGAAAGCTGTTCGTTTAAATAACGAGAAATTAGGAGACTCCATTGCTGCTGTTTTCATAAAAAAATAAACAATTGTTCAGTCCCAATCAATTGCCTTTAGTTTCAGTTATTATTCCTACATATAATTATGCAGGGTATATTGCAGAAGCTATTAAAAGTATTCAAAACCAACAATATCCAACTGATAAAATTGAAATTATTGTGGTAGATGATGGTTCAACGGACAATACCAAAGCATTAATAGAATCATACGAGCTTGCACAAAATATTCGATATTTCTTTCAAGAAAATAGTGGTAAAGCTTCGGCAACAAGAAAAGGAATAAATGAGGCAAAAGGTGAAATTATTTTTAACATGGATGCCGATGATTTTTTTTTCGATACTAAAATTGCAAAGGTGGTACATGTGTTTGAACAATATCCGGAAGTAGTGCATGTTGGGCATCCTGCTACTATTATGTATAACTCGGACAATAAGCAATATCTGGAGAATATTGCCTGTATTGATTTTAATACACCCATAGATGGTAAGCAATTAATGTTCTCTTTTTTAGCAAAAAATATTTTATACGGCGGTGGTTCAACCTTTGCTTGTAGAAAAAAAATATTGGATAGTAAATATTTATTGAATGAAGTAGATATGTATACCGATGAGTATTTGCTTTATGCCACTTTATTGAAGGGCAAATCGTATTTCATTCAAGAAAGTTTATCTGTATGGAGGATTCATCAAAACAATTATTCCGTAGGAATTTTATCGAAAGAGATGTTATTATTTAAACGAAGAAGATTACTTAATAGTGCTAAAGGATTAATGACGGCTATGCAGCCAATGCTTACTGATACTACATTAGAGACTTTACTGAGGATAAAATATTTTACACGTTTATTGTATTATTATCAAGAAGAAAATAATACCATAAATTGGTTATTGAATCTGATGAAAATGATGGCATTTATGAGTAATCACTTTTTTATTATTAGTGGCAATTGGAAGCAAATAATTAAGAATTATACATTGGTTAATAGATTTTTGCCTCCTTTTATTTATAAAATATTTAAAAAATATCAAACTGCTAAATAGGCAAATATTGTACACGGAGTAAGAAATTTTTAAAACAAACCAATGCTTAACAGAATAAGAAAATTTTCTAGAAATATTCATTTTATCCGAAAATTTATTGCCTATACAATTGTGCCTTCCGGACTTTTCGATAGGTTCATCATCAATTATCAATTAGATCAAGGCTGGATTGAAAGGAATAATATTGTACTGCAAAGTGCCGACAATGAGAAGATACCCCGAGTGCCGAATGCCGGTACAATAAAGAATGGAAAACAGTTAATGCATAATGGACTAAAAATTAATTTGGGTAGCTATTATGGACCGGAAGTAACTCGTTTATTACTGGATAATAAAGGAGTGCATGAACCTCAAGAAGAGTTGGCATTTATGCAATTATTGCCTTTTATGAAAGAAGGTGCTGTGATGATTGAAATGGGAGCATTTTGGGGTTTTTATTCTATGTGGTTTCAGCAAGCTGTTCCTCTTGCAAAAAATTATCTTATAGAACCCGATAAATTTAATATGGAAAGTGGAGGAAGAAATTTTCAATTAAATCACTTAAAAGGAAATTTCTTTAATTATCTTATTGGTGATAAAACAGTGCGTGTTAAAAAAGGTACTTCTACTATTTGTATAGACGATTTTATAGCAGAACAGGGAATTGATTTTGTTGATTTGTTGCATAGCGATATTCAAGGGTTTGAAGGAAAAATGTTAGAGGGAGCTTCAATGCTATTGCAAAACAAACGAGTAGGATATATTTTTATTTCAACGCATTCCGATGAATTGCATTATCAGTGTATCGAGTATTTGCAAAAAATGGATTTTCATATTGTAGCATCTGCCGATATGAAGCAAAGCTTTTCATTGGATGGGTTAATTGTTGCAAAAAATAAAGCATATCCCGGTCCCGATATAATTGATATTTCCTTAAGAAAATAATATAGTATTTCAATGCATGTTCTTTGTATAATATGTGATGATCAATGGATGTCTGTCAATTTTAGTGAGGGATGGAGAAGATTGGGGGCAACTGTAGAAGAGGTTAAATATGCGGTAGGAGTGGTACGTGGCAATTTCGGTAAGCAATCTTCGGCTGAAGTAAAAAAAATCAATCATCAAATAATTGGAAAAGCAAAAGCCTTACATCATAATGGACAATTGGATCTTATTTTTTGTTCTTTATTAGACGATTTTGTTTTTCCTGAAACCTTGGTAGAACTTAAAAAATTAAAAGTGCCATTGGTAAATTATCATGCCGATATGGTACCATTATGGTTTAGAAGTTTAAAAACGGCTAAATACTTCGATTTGTTTTGTTGTGCCCAGCGGTATAATATGAAAAAGTTAGCTCAAACAGGTGCTAAGGTAGTATATCTTCCAATGGCATCTAATCCTTCTATACAACAAAAAATATTTTCCAAATCGCAGCTTGCATCCGAAGTGCAGTTTAATGGAGTATGTTTTTTAGGTGCACCAATTGGTTATCGGCCATCTGTATTGGCCAATATTTATTTCAATGATATTCCTTTGCGTATTTATGGGCATCATTGGGATTGGGTAAAAAGAAATATTTCTTCGGTTGGCAATAATTCTACTCAACAAGTGTATGTAAATGGTATTCCTTTTTTTAACGAGAAACAATTACACGATCTGTACTATTATCTTTTACCTCGATTAAAAGCCGAGGGTGCTTATATTGCTGCATTGGCACTTAGCAGATTTCAGAATAAATTTTTTGCAAAGAAATTTGATGCAGAAGAATTTTATGCGCATATTCCGCCGGCTTGTATTAATGGTCATTATACAAAAACCGATTTTGACTATTTAGTACGTTCTTCCGCTATTAATATTGGGTTTACGCATGTAGCAGGTAATTACGGATCAAGGTGGGAAAAGAAACAGATACGATTGAGAGAATTTGAAATACCCATGGCAGGTGGTTTTTATATTACACAATATTGCGATGAGCTGCCGGAATTATATACTATTGGAAAAACAATAGAAACATGGAAAACTAAAGAAGAATTAATAGAAAAAGTACACTACTATTTGCAGCATGCCGATGAAAGAAATGAAATTGCCTTTAATGGCTATCAATATGCCATAAATAACCATACATGGGAAAATAGATTTAGAAAAATTTTGAAGGAATTAGCAGTGAGTGTATAAATAAAATGTATGTGCACTAAATAAGTTATGGTTGTATGAAAATACTAGCAATTGTAGATAGAATAGAAAATGGGAAAGATGGAGTGGGCGATTTTACACAGCAAATGATTGATTTTTATGAAGAAAAAATACAATGGATTGTTGTAACAAAAAAGAATGAGAATAATGCTGGTATTACTATTCCTACCCGTAACGAAAGAGATTGCTTTTGGGTTGATAATTGGGGATTAAATTCTTACTCAACATTAAAAAAAATTATACGAGAAAAAAAACCGGATTGGCTTTTTATACAATATGTTCCTTTCTCATTTAATAAAAAAGGAATTCCATTTTTTTGGATAGGAATACTACTATTACTAAGAATTAAAAAAGTAAAGACAAGTATCTTTTTTCATGAAGTAGCTGTAGATCCTTATCAGCAATCTTTCAAGCTTTTTTTATTGGGTATTTCGCAAAGGTGGATAGGAAAATTGATGGCGTTATTGGCTAATTGTAATTTTACAAGCAATAGAATTTATCAGCAATTACTATTACCGGCTTCTTCTACAGTAATACCTATTCCATCTAACTTTGAAAAAGTATATCGTTCACTCTCTCAAATGCCAATTGAGCAAGTAGTTAGCGATGAAAAAATAAATATAGTTTCTTTTACGAACAGATGTAGTATAGCATTATTAGATGCTTTTTATTATTTATACAGTATTGGATTTACATCATTACAATTGCATTTAGTTGGAAAAGCAGATAAATATCATAAAGAGGTTTTGCAAAAACATATTGCACAAAAAAGCTTAACTGATAAGGTAACTATTTTACCGGATACCGATGCTGCAATATTGCTTGCAGAAATGAGTAGAGCAACCATTTATATTCAGATAGAAAATGTAAATACAAAGGGACAAGGAGGGGCATCATCTAAAAGTGGTATAATGGCAACTGCTTTAATGCTGGGATTGCCTATTATAACTACCAAAGGAAATTTAACAGATGAAACTTACTTTAAGAATAAAGAAACTGTATTTTTTGCAGAACAGCATTCCGACAGTATTGCATCGGCAATTATAGAAGTATTAAACGATAAAATGCTCAGAGAAAATATGTCTGCAAATAGTCGTAATACATACAATTCATTTTTTAGTTGGAGCATACTAACAGAAAAAATCAACTCAACATTTTTGGTATAAAAAATAATGAATAAAACGATTATGCGAGTGGCTACATTGTTAGGTGAGAAAGGGATAGATTTTTCCATTCAATGTATAAAGTCGTTTATTCAAATGGCCAGATTTCCTTTTGAGCTGCATATTTTTACCGATGGTACGATAGAGAATATTCCAATTACAACACAGTCGGCTTATTTAGTTAGTATCACTAATCATAGTTTAGCAGAAAGAAATGATTTCATTCATCAGTTTATTAAATCATTTCCGGTTTTAGCAAAATTTCGTCAAGAAAATGTGTTGAGCTATAAAATTATTGATATTCCTTATTTCATGCAGTCTCCTTATTTATACATTGATTCGGATATATTTTTTATGCGTCCTTTTAGCATTGATAATACATTCACTCATCCGGTTTGCATGCACGATACCAAAAATGCGTATGTGGTAAGTCCTTTTGAAATAAAGCCAATGGGTAAATTTTCAATAAAATCTTGCATAAATACCGGTATTCTTTATTTGCCTAACGGGGTGGATTTTGCGGTGTTAGAAAGTATGGCTAAAAAGCTATTTTGGAAAGAAGAAAGAATGCAACATGCATGGGCAGAACAAACTCTTTTTGCTTTATTGCTTAGCAATAAAAAAGAAGAACAATTATATTGTTTTCATAAAGAGCAAATTGCTATGCCTTTTAAAATTAAGCCTGATCGTGTAATTGCTGTGCATTATATTTCATCGTATCGACGTTTATTTTCAAAAATAAATAGTATTCAATCATCAACAATTCAAAAAATAGAATTATCGGTTTTGAGTAAAAGAATATCTATTATTTCTTTTTTGGTAGAATTAGTAAACAGATATATTAATCATTATGGAAGAAAAATTCTTCCGCGTTTATTTCCTTTACAATAACCTTTTGTTATCAATCAATTTAAATGGCAAAATCGCTTAGAACTTATAAAACTTCGGCAGTATACATTTTCATTTTTCTTTATACTGTGTTGAATGGTGTTTTACGAAAATGGGTATTTGTTAATAATACCCCTGTTGGTAATGTACTCTTTTTAATACAGTTATTATCGCCTTATTTATTTATTGTATTAGATACTGAAGGTTCCAAAAAAATATTCAACAGTCGTTGGATAAGTGCTTTTTTTATTCTACTTATTATAGAATCTTTCAATCCGTTACAGCTAACTTTTTTTCATGGGATAATTGGGTTTCTATTGCATTTTAGTTTTTGGTTTGCAGCTTTTTATTATATAGAAAATAGAGATAAAGTACAGTTATATCAAATTATCGATATTTTAGTAATTGTAGGTATTGGCGAAATTGTTTTAGCATTTATACAATATCCATTACCTAAAGGCAATTTTTTAAATCGTTATGCCGAAGAAAAAAATGTAGGCAATATTATCTCAGAAGTAGGAACGGCTGTTCGTGTAACCGGCACTTTTTCTTATATCAGCGGATTTAGTTCCTATCTTTTGTTTCATGCTTATTATGTATGGGCATTAATTAAGTTACAATATCGCCCTTACGTTACTTTATCATTGATGATAGGAGGATTGATTGCCTGTTTTATGAATGGTTCCAGAGGTGCCACTTATGTATATGAAATTATCATGTTATTCTTCTTGATTTTCGAGGCAAGAAGATCTAATATTGGCAGTTTTATTGTGCGGTTAATTGTGCCGTTGGTGATTGCAATATTAGTAATATTGGCTCGTGGTCAATTGGGTATTGAAAGCAATATTTCTACGGCGTATGACAATTATAGTCAACGTCAGGAATCGGGAATACAATCGGGCGAGCAAAGTGCCAGAGTTTTTCATGATTGGTATGTAATTACTGATTTTAAAGGAAAATATCCTTTATTTGGTGTGGGATTGGGTTCTACCTATCAGGGCAATAATTTACTTTTTGGAACATCTGATTATGTTACTGAATACGGATTTATTGAATCGGAATTGGAGCGGTATATTTTAGAAGGAGGTTTTGTATTATTGATATTCAGACTTATTTTAACCATTTATTTTTGTAAACGATTATATATTCCTTTTTTAGCCAAATTTTTAGTAGGAGGCTTGCTGTTTATGACTCCCATTGTTTTTAATATTTATAATTCAATATTTTCTTTCATTGGTATTACTTTATTAGATCAAGTATATTATCTCAACAGAAGCAATACTTCTATCAACTTATCTTATCGGCGCTTATTTGCCTAATACTATCTCGGCTCATGCATCTTTTATACATCGGAGAAAATCCTATCCAAAATACTCGGCCTTACCGCTTAATGCAGTTGCATCCTTCTCTGCAACTAAAAGTAGTATATACCGGAAGTCATACAGCTTTTGCAGCAAAGCAACAGGAGCATATTACTCAAGCAGCATTTGATCTGGATTTATTGAAAGGATATACCTCCATTTTGGCAGATGGTAAATGGAGTGTTATTAAAAATGCAGTGAATTGGGCGGATGTTATAGTAATATATGGGCACCATAGCAGCTTATTTAAAAAAGCGTTATTCTATGGATGTATAAAAAGAAAAAAAATCATCCTTACAACCGATGCTACTTATAAAGAGGCTACCGCACAAAGTAAAGGATGGAAGTTATGGGTAAAACCTTTTTTGTTACGCTTATTGTATCACCATTTAGCCGATGCAGTTTGGGTGCCTTCTACAGCTTCACAACAATTTTTAGAATCTATTGGTATTCGTTCATCAGTTATTACGGTTACTCCTTATGT
>JAKAJX010000288.1 GCA_021824855.1 Bacteroidota bacterium
TCAATCCTGTACTCATATCTAATGCATAAGATGATGTTTTAGAAAAAATTTCGTTAGAAGGCAAGGTTGGATCGTATCCTGTAATGGGCGAATATTGATTGCCGAATGAAAGCTTACTCGGGTCGAAACCTCTATTAATTACGCCCAATTCAAAACCCGAACTTAACACTTGATAATCGGATAATTGAATTTGATACCCTACCGATAGATAAGCATTATTATAATAAAATCCTCCATTTGCCGAAGTTTGATTGTTAATCATAATACCTAAACTAAAATGTTGAGGCAATTGCATATCGGCTATTACTCCTTTTGTTAAAATGGGCGATGCAGTGGTAACTTTTTGATTTCGAAAAATACTGTTTACACGATAATCTCCATCAAAAACACCGGTTAGTGCCGGATTTAACCATAAAGGATTGGCATAATATTGTGTAAAATGAGCATCAATTTGTGCAGTAGAAATGTTACAAATTGCAGTTATCAGTAAAAATAATATGGTTAGTTTTTTACACATTTGGTTTAACGTAAAAGCAATACAGATCCATTCACCGATTTTTTAGTTCCATCCATAAAAATAATTGCTATGGAATACGAATAAAGACCCATAGGCTGAGCAATTCCATTCGAAGTTCCATCCCATCCTTTTTTAAAATCTTCAGTTTGAAAAATTAGTGCTCCCCACTGGTTATAAATACTTATTTTGGCTTTATCAATAGCATTTCCATAAACAGTAAAAGTATCATTCTTGCCATCTCCATTTGGCGTAAACGAGTTGGGTATGAAAACATTATTTCCTAATGGATTGGTAGTTGTTCCGGTAATTAAAGTTGCCATACTCGATTGACAACTATAGGTTGAAATAGCCTTTACATATAATGAAACAGTTTGCAATGGCAATAATGCATTTATTGTTTCGCTTTGAGCAGTTAATCCATTAGTTGGTGAATGATAATTGATTCCATCGGTACTAATTAAATATCCTATCGCCCCAACCACTGCATTCCATTTAAACGTTATAGATGTTGGTCCTACAGAATCTATAACCACTATAGGCCGAGAAAGTGTATCAATGGTTGTAATTGTTATTGCTGCACTTTTAGAAGGACAAACTGCCGGAGTTGATTGAGCAACTGCCACATAACCTGAAGTAGCTTTAATGTTATTTAATAGAAGTGTATCGCCCGTACCTATTATTGTTGCATTGCCTGCCAAATACCAACTGTAATTAATGCCACTTACAGGGTTAACTACATACAACATATTATTGGTGTTTGTACAAATAGAATCGCTTTGAGCGAGAATATTAAAATCGGCAGGAGGATTAACTATTACAACTGTACAAGTATCTTTTGCACTGCATATACTATCTTTTACGCTTACCGAATAAATGCCTGCTTTGTTAACTGATATTTGAGAGCTTGTATCACCGGTATTCCACAAATAACTATTAAATCCTGCACCCGCATTTAAAGTAAAAGAGTTGCCGTTACAAGCGTAAGCAATAGCTGGAAGTGCTGCATGTATGGTATCTATTTTTACACTTACTGTATCGGTACATACATTAAATCCATCTGAATATTGTAACCAATAAGTTGTATTAGCTTTTGGTGATATTTGAATAGAATCTGTTCCTTCTCCTGTTGACCACAATACCGATTTTGTTGCAGAATAAGAAACTGAATCGGGATAATATGCCCAAATGCCATCGGGCCTTGCCCAAATAATTCTATTAGCAGATGAATCGAAATAAGCCAATCCATTAGAACTATTTAACGAGGCTGGTGCAGGCTGATTGCTTGTTCCTATTATTTCACTAAATCCATGTTCACCACTCGAAGGATTAAATTCAAATATTTTATTCGTATTATTTAATAATTGATTCAGCGAATAATCGTTTGTTGGTTGAAAACCCCCTAATAAATAAAAAGTGCCTTTTTTATAATCGTAGGTTAATGCCCCTTCATATTGAATGGTTGAATCATTTACCGGTAAAATATTTTTAAATGTATAAGTTGCTAAATCCAATTCCCATAAATCTTTCAGCCAACAAAACATTCCATTAGCCGTTGCCCATCCACTGCCTAATGCACAAGTATTATCCAATTCATTTCCTGTACAACTTCCTTTACCCGAAAAAAGATATAGCTTAGTTTTATTGGCATTGGCAGCTAAAATATTTCCTCCTTTCGGAGGTGTACAATCGGTTAAGTTGGGCCTCATTTGTACCCAGCCATTTCCGTCATTTTCATAAATCCAATTTTTCACTTGCATTATGCCGTAACCTCCATAAAAACCAACACGTTTGGTAATGGGATTCCAATAAGCACTTATATTATAATTTTCATTATCTCTAGAACCGGCTCCGGCATAACTCCACACACCTCCATTTGCAGGCAAAGCATACACGCTATCTCTACCCGCTCTCCATAATAAAAGTCTATTATTGGTATCGTCGTAAGTAAATTCGGTATAATTACCGGGCCAATTAGTTGCAGGTATTACAGAACTGGTATTGGCATTTAAATCGTAACGAGTTATTTTTTTATTAAGAATAGAATATAAATAATTTCTTTTTACATCATACCCAAAGGCTTTAATATTAAATGCAGACTGATTAATAAAAGCTGCACCAATTAATAATCGCCATGTACCGGGCAATGTAGCACTTGATACCGAATTGGTTTTAAATGAAAGATGTACACTTGATCCGGAACAGATAATAGTATCTCGTGTTGTAATTTTTATAGGACAAGTAGGCACCATAGTATCAAAATCATTGAATAACCCGGAATGCTTTATAAAAAGAAATTTACTTGCCCCTATATTAGGTATTACTGTAAATAATGAGGTAATTATAAACAACAAAAGATAAATATGTAGCAATGGCTTACTCATAGGAGTTGGTTCATTTCATATTCTAATCTTCAAAGGGATAAGATCAGAATTTAAAGGTAAATCAATAAAGTGATAAGAGGTTATTTACACCCTTATGCAAGGTTTAAAAAATAATTAAACTTATAAGTAAAGTATTTTATCTACTTCTTGTAGTTCTTACAATTACAGTAGGTGAATACCTTACTCAATTACTTGTTATTTTCTTGTTTTAATTAGAAGCGTTACAACTAGCAGCATACTATCACTTTTGTAATAACGGAATTTTAAAATAGATTTGAATTTTATACTCAACTACAATGAATACTTTTTATTATGGAAAAGAGCAACTAACAGTTGCTACAGCTTTAGCAATTACAAAAGGAAAAGTAAAGGGATTACTGGATGATAGCACTAAAAATAAAGTTACGCAAAGCCAAATGCACGTAGCTAATTTGGTGAAGAATAATAAAACCGTTTATGGCATTACAACAGGTTTTGGCATATTGGCTAATACAAAAATTTCGGAAGAAGATACTATTACATTACAATATAAAATTTTGCAAAGTCATAGTGTAGGTGTAGGAGATCCAATTCCTACAGAAATTGCCAAACTAATGCTCAT
>JAKAJX010000313.1 GCA_021824855.1 Bacteroidota bacterium
TTTTTTTTCAACTATTAAAATTTGCTTTTCTATTAATCCTTTTAATTGTGCTGCTGAAGCATTGGCTTTTTTTAATAAGGAAGATTGAATAACTTCTCCTTCTGTTTTAATTAAATGAAGATACGCAAGCAACAATTCCATTTGCTTAGGTGCTTTACTCCAATTATTTAATAAATTAGAAAGTTGTATTTCATTATGATAGTTAGGATGAAGTAGAATATAGGTTTCTGTTTTTTCTTTATATTTTTCTTTCAACTCTTCCCAAACAAAACAAACCTTTTTATCAATTAGCTTTTTAATAATTATATATACATTCGAAATATCTAATAATTGTTGTACTTCATTTAATCGGAGTTCTTTTTTTAATTCTAACGCTTCGGCTATTATATACTCTTCATCACTCAAATTACTAAAATCAATTCCATATTCTTCATTCCATATTAAAATACTTTCACTCGATAATTTTAAGTTGGCGGGCACAGCTGCTTGCATTACTTCTCCTTCGCTACACATATAATATTGAGCAATCCATTGCCAAAGTTGTAATTGCTTTTCATGCACCATCGCTTCATCGTCTAATACATTTAATATTTCTTTTGGATCAAAATTTTTAGGTTTCTGATGATGAATTGATTTAATAATTCCGGCATATTTTTTATTCCGCAATTGAACTTCGGCTCTAACACCCACTTTTGCAGCAGCAAGCAAATGATTAGGAATACTCCATGTGTAAGTTATAGGTAATGCTAATGGTATAATAACTTCGGCGTACAATATTATTTTCTTTCAAAAATAGTTTATTCGTTGCAATTAAATTGGGATGTTTATAGTACAAAAAAGATGTTAGCAAATGCCAACATCTTAACATAACAATTGTGGATTATTTTAATGCGGAATTGCGCCAGTCCATGTTCCTGCACTATTCCATGTAACAATATTACCATTCCCATTATCTTCTGCTCCCATATAGGCAACTCGGTTGTTATTGTTGTTATATACACCTACCCTTCCACCGTTTTGTTCTGTACTTAATCGTATACTCTCTACACCATTATTGCTTAAAGATAAATATCCACCACCGCCAATTGTATAAGTTAAATAGGCTTGTTTATTGCCCTCTTTATCATTTATTCTAAAATATCCCGAACTATTATCAGTAATGCCCATTTCGGCAACTTCTTTTGCCTTGTCGTTATACACTGCTACATATCCACCGCCACCAGACGTATTAGCAACACTAAAATTTAAATTTCCTTTCCCATCGTAAGCATCAATACTACCGGCTCTATCTACAGTAGAATATAATCGAATAAGTTTACCTCCTGCAGCATTATAGGTTGTAATTTTTCCATCTCCATCATCCATATTTAATTCTACAGCTACGTGTCCATTGTCATCTACAACTTGAAAAGATTTTGCTTGAACAACATCGGGATAAGCATTTTTATTTTTAAATGCCATAGTAATGATCACAATTGATACAACAATAAACCCTGCAAAAGCTAATTGATAGGTGCGAATTCGCTTTTCTAACAAAGAAAGTCTTTGCTCTAAGGTGTTTCTCATAACTTTAGTTTTAGAATGATTAATAAAGAAGTCTTCTAAAGTTAGTTTTTTACAACAAAATAAGAAGCACTGGAATTGATAAATTACTTTGGCAAATGCTACAGGTACTATCTTTTTAAATTTCTTCTGTTTCAACAATCTTTGCCATTATTTCGGAGTATTGGATTAACAAATACTTTTTTCCTTCATAGTCGGTTTCAGTTCCGCTAAATGATTTATACATAACCATATCACCTACAGCTATTTCTGCATTTTCAATTTTACTCATAGCTATCACTTTTGCAAAAGGTAATTTTTCTCGAGCAGTATCAGGAATAATAATACCGCCGGAAGATATTTGTTCATTTTTATCTTCCGTAACATCTAATAATACATTTTGATTAATAGGTTGTAATTCTTTCATATAATTAAGTTTACATTTTACTAATTATTTTTAATTCCTAGTAGTTGGTTAATGCGTGTTTGATTAAAACCCACAATAATTTCTCCATTAATATCGGTTTGAGGCACGCCCATTTGTCCACTTCTTTTCACTAATTCATCTGCCATTCGCTGATCTTTAGATACATCAATATCGGTATATTGTATATGATGCTTACGCAAATATGTTTTAAGTGTATTGCACCAAGTACAAGTTGGGGTTGAATAAACAGTTACACGTTTTTGAATAGCGTTACTGTTGCTAACTGCTGCTAAAAAAATAGAATCCTCGAATAATGCTTTATAATACTGTGCATCATTACAGCCTTTTATTAAATTTATCAACTTTCCTTTTTCAAATTCTAATAATGCAGGTGCTGAAGTTACATTGTACTGAATATGAATATCTTTAACCACGGTTACATCGGCATAAAAAAGATGAATTGCTGCTACTTGCTTTGCTGCATGAGCTATATTAGTAAAAGCACATTCGCTGGTCTGGCTTCCTGCTTTATATAATAGTAAATATACTTTTTGCTTATCTATCTTACAATTTAAAAACTCTTCATACGATTTTACTTGCTTCATTAATACATTTTTTGCAAAAATAATTGCTCATTAATTTAACAAGTGTTACTTAAGTTACACCCAAATATGTGTAGCGTATTAATACTAATTGGTGTAATTACGATATCGCTTCAAACCATCTTCCATTACACGATATACTTCATTTTTAAGTTTATGTACCTCCTTAAGTGTATACCCATTTACGCTTATTTCTTGCAAATAAACAACGCGATTTTTTCCGGGAGTTAATGTAAATAATCCCTTATAATTCATTCGCTCAAAAGTATCTATCAGCAATAAAGGTTTAATGGGCGTTTGTGTTTCTATGGCTATTCTAAATGCACCATCATAAAAACTTTTTAATGGTTTTTCCGATTCGTTAAAAGTTCCTTCAGGAAAAATAAAAATAGAGATTCCTTTTGCTATTGCTGCTTTTAATGCTCTAACACTTTTGGCTCTTAAAGCCACATTTCTTCTATCCACTAAAATAACTGCAGTTCTGTATATCCATCCGAATATGGGAATTTTTATCATTTCATACTTTCCTAAAACCCGAATAGGCTGATGAATAGCCATAACAACTGGCGGAACATCCATATAAGAAATATGATTTCCTACAAAAATATATTGCCGATTTGTATTGTGCGGTGTTTCATAAATTTCTTGATGCCTCATACCAATTAATACATACCAAAACTGCGACCAAAAGGAACAAAGTTTATAAATAATATTTCCTCCTTTTACACCAAACAAAGAAGCAATTATTATAAAAGGAAATACCAATAACATTACTGCAATAAAAGTAAGTAAGGCATATATGCTATAAATAAACTGAAAAGACCTGCTAATAACTTTCATAATAAAACAATACAAACAATAAATATAAAATATCTTATGGCACTAATTAAAATTATATCCGAATAAAAGCC
>JAKAJX010000123.1 GCA_021824855.1 Bacteroidota bacterium
AATTTATTTACCCCTAATGGTATTTCTGTTACCGATGGGCCTTATATTGATATTGCCGATCCTGTTGCAAAACATTTTAAATTTCATTATGTAGTATTTACAGGAGCATCTTATCGTTACTTAATTGATGAATATACTCATCAATAATTATTCTAACAATTTGTGTAAAAGCTACTCATCCCGAGTAGCTTTTTTTTAATAATTATTTATCCTATTTTCAAGCACTATTTTTTACAGTTATAAGTTTGTTTATTATGAGAAATAAGCATTTATTATTACAGTTTATTTTGTTGATGGTGGTTATGGCAGTTAAATCGCAAAGCAATTCTTCTGCTCAAAAATTTATGCTAACTGGATTTGTAAAAAATGAAAAAGGTGAACAAATTGCTTTTGCCTCAATTGGTTTAAAGCATAATCAGTTGGTAGGAACCATGGCAGATAGTACCGGTTTTTTTAGTATTAGTACGTTGCCGGGCAGCGAATTAATTGTAAGCAGAGTTGGATATATTACTAAAAGAGTAAAGGTGGAAAAGAATAACAATATTACCGTAGTGTTACAGCCCGAATCGAGTGTATTAAAAGAAGTATCTGTGCAAAATACGCTGCATGAATTAGAGGTGTACAATGAAACAAGTAGTATTAATAACGAAATAATTGCATCTACTTTGCAAAATTTTGTTTCTTCTCAAAATATGAGTTTTGGTTCGGGATTTATTGAGAGCGCCGGACAATCGAGTAGTTTAGGAAATACGCATTCTGCCGGAAGCGATATTGGTGCAGGAAGGTTTAATAAAGGTGTATTTCTTCCCATATTTAAATTACCGCCAGAAACAGTTGGCAGTAGATTTATTTTGAAGAATTGGGCAGAAGGAATAGTTGTAGATAGTAGCAATAGTATTATCAATAATGCAATGTATAAATACAATTATGATAAAGTGTCAAAATCGTTAGTGATGACTATGGATAGCAGGCAAATGACAATTGTAGATAACCAACAACTCAATGGTTTTGCACTTCATTCCGATGAAGGAAATTATATTTTTATTAAAATACCAATGATTAGTAAACATGCATTTTTACAACAACTGGCATTTAGTACTCAAAAATATCGCCTGTATAAACTAATTAAAACGCGTTACGAGAAAGCCAATTATACAAGTAATGGTCTTATAGAATCGGGGAAGGATTATAACGAGTACACTGATGAGTTTACTTATTTTTTAATTTTTCCGGGTGGAAAAGAATTTAGAGTAGTAGAGTTAAAAAGAAAATTAATTAAAAATATTTTCTATCAAGAAGCAGATAAAGTTAAAAAATACTTTTCCAATCATAATGACCAATTTATAAATGAATCCTTTTTAATTGGATTGGTTGAATTTCTCAATCAATAAATTAGTCTATTCATAACTTTCTTTTAATTTGCAGCAAATTAATCTCATGCAAGATCAACAACCCAATCAATTGAATATTGAAATTAGTGAAGAAATTGCCGAAGGCTCTTATGCCAATTTAGCTATAATTACACATAGCCATGCCGAGTTTGTAATGGATTTTGTGAATGTAATGCCCGGCACGCCTAAAAGCAAAGTAAAAAGTAGAATTATTTTTACGCCAATGCATGCCAAGCGTTTTATGAAAGCATTAATTGATAATATAGAAAAATATGAAACCATCAATGGCTCTATTAAAGATTTAGAGCAAATTGAAATTCCTATGCACTTTGGTGGCCCAACTGCTCAGGCTTAAAATAGTACTGTTATTTTTATTAGTTGAAAGCAATAACGAATATTACCTAGAATATTCAGTTGATGGTATTAAAATAACCGAACGCCCCAAGTTCTGCTGAAAGTTTTTTTAGGAGGTAAAATATTAATTCCTTCTTTATTAATCAATTGTTGGTTTGTATCTATATTATCTGCAACACCACACCAAGGTTCAAGGCAAATAAAGTTAGCATCTTTACTACTCCATATTCCCATATAGGGGAAATTATCGAATAGCATGGTTAATCCATGTTCGGTTTTATCGCTAACAATAGAAATTCTATTTGATTGTAACGATTTGAAAATTATAGCATCGTTATAGAATAAGCTTTTAGTAAGTGGTAATTTGTTGGTATTATTTAAAAGTGGCGTAGCCTTAGTTTCAATTAATCCATTAGCCGCAAGAGGATAGTGGCCGGTTTGCTCATTTTTATTAAACAAAAGATAATAGTCTGAAAATTCTGTTTCAGCTACTAATGGAAGTGCAAATGCAGGATGTGCACCAACCGAAAATAAAATATCCTTCTCATCTGTATTTTTTACAAAATAGCTAACCACAACTGTATTATCTAATAGTTCGTAGTAAACAAAAAATTCAAATTGAAATGGATAGTTTTTTCTTGTTGTTTCATCGGCTTCTAATAAAAAACTAATGCTTGTAGCATCTTGATATATTACTTCAAATTCCATATCTCTTGCAAATCCATGTCTGTTTAATTGATAGCTTTTTTCATTGTAGTAAAAAGTATTCTCTTTTAATCCGCCTACAATTGGAAATAAAACAGGACTTTTCTTTCCCCAAAATGCTGGATCGCCATTCCATAAATACTCTAATTGCGTTTGATTACTGTAAAGCCGCTGTAATTCGGCACCTTTACTGGCAATAACCACTGTAATTTCATCATTCGTTAAAGTGTAATTATCCATACATTTTGCAATTAATTCTCTTGCTATTCAACAATATTTTACTTAACAAGGTAAAACGAATAGTGCATCAAACCGAAAATTCGTATAGTTTTCTTTAACAAAATAATTAGTTTTTAACAAAATATTGCTTTTAATAAATATGAATTGGCATTGTTTTATCTTTATTTCACGTTAAACTCTAAACTTTATGGAAGATAAAAAAAAATACAAGGTATTGCTTTGTGAAGATGATGCGAACCTTGGGATGGTTTTAAAAAATTATTTAGAACTAAATGATTACGATGTAATATTAGAACGCGATGGAAGGCTTGGTCTTGCAGCATTTCAGCGTGAGCGATTTGATATTTGCTTATTAGATGTAATGATGCCTCATGTAGATGGTTTTACATTAGCTGAAGAGATACGTGATGTAGATCCTGATATTCCCTTATTTTTCTTAAGTGCCAAAACCATGAAGGAAGATATTATTCAGGGATATAAATTGGGTGCCGACGATTATATTACAAAGCCTTTTGATAGTGAAGTTTTATTACTTAAAATAAAAGCAATTTTAAAGCGTAACGAAGAGGAAAATAGGATAAGTGAAAATATTGAATTTGATTTAGGCGTGTATCATTTTAATCCCAAATTGAGGGAACTAACCCATGAGGGAAAAACACAAACTTTATCTCCCAAAGAAAACGAATTATTAAAAATGTTAGCCGAGCATAAAAATGATTTATTACCTCGGGAGCGTGCATTGAAAAAAATATGGGGTAGCGATACTTATTTTAATGGTAGAAGCATGGACGTGTATATTGCTAAGTTGAGAAAATATTTGAAAGATGATGAGCATATTGAAATAGTAAATATTCATGGAAACGGATTTAGGTTAGTGGCTTCTTAATGAAGCAGCTACCTGTTAAGTTAAAAAAAACCTCCAAAATTTTGGAGGTTTTTTTAGTAGCTAAATAAATCATTTTTGGGTATAATTTTTAATTGCGTTTTTTTAAGATGCTCGTAAGCTTTAGCAGTTGCTTCTCTTCCTCTGGAGGTTCTTTGTAAAAATCCTTCCTGGATTAAAAAAGGTTCGTACACTTCTTCTAAAGTTCCCGATTCTTCTCCAACTGCAGTAGCAATGGTAGTAATGCCTACAGGGCCACCTTTAAATTTTTCGATAATAGTATATAAAATCTTATTATCCATTTCATCTAATCCATGTTCATCAACATTCAATGCTTTTAATGCATGTTGCGTAATTCCTATATCAATAATTCCATCGTTAAGCACTTGTGCAAAATCTCTTACTCTTCTTAATAATCCGTTTGCAATACGCGGAGTGCCTCTACTTCTTCGAGATATTTCTGAGGCAGCATCTGAGGAAATATCGCTTTTTAAAATATGCGAACTTCTTTCAATAATTTTTTTTAAAGTTTCTGCTTTATAATATTCTAATCGAGATTTAATACCAAATCGTGAAAGTAGTGGTGCAGTTAATAAGCCGCTTCGGGTAGTAGCACCAATTAAAGTAAATTGGTTTAAATTAATTTGTACGCTTCTTGCATTAGGCCCGCTATCAATCATAATATCAATTCTAAAATCTTCCATAGCAGCATATAAATATTCTTCTACAACATTGCTTAAGCGATGAATTTCATCTATAAATAAAACATCATTTGGTTCTAAATTGGTAAGTAAGCCTGCCAGATCTCCGGGTTTCTCAATTACCGGTCCGCTTGTTTCCTTAATATTTACGCCTAATTCATTGGCAACAATTCGGCTTAATGTTGTTTTACCTAATCCGGGAGGTCCATGAAATAAAATATGATCTAACGCTTCGCCCCTAATTTTTGCAGCTTTTATAAAAATGATGAGGTTCTCAATAATTTGGTTTTGGCCACTAAAATCATTGATTACAGAAGGACGTATCGAATTCTCAAATTCTCTATCGGTTGTATTTAAATTTTCTTTGTTGTTATTTAAATTAGGATTCGGCATAGTATTGTATTAAGCCATTAGGTAAATGTTTTTCAAAACTACAAAACAATTTATCAAAACTTATGCATAAGTAATTGGTTGTAGTAAGTTGAATAAGTAGAAGAGGAAAAAATTAGTAAAATTAAATTTGTATATACAAATAAAATGGTTTTATCTTTGTGTTCATGAAAGCTTCCGAAAGTAAATATTCCAATTGTTTATATTTTACTGCTAATGCATTGGCTCGTAAAGTAGAGCGTATTGCAATAGATAGTTGGAAGAGTGTAAATCTTTCGCCGAGTCATGCATATTTATTAATGTTAGTAATTGAGGAGCCTGGTTTGCAACCCGGAATATTATCAGAGCAATTGCAGCTAAAACCTAGTACCATAACACGTTTAATAGAAAAATTAGAGAAAAAAAAGTTGCTGATAAGAACCATGGATGGACGGGTAACGAATATCTATCCTACGCCATCAGGAAAAAATTTATTGCCAAAATTAAAAGAATGTTTAAAACAATTTTATCAAAATTATGTTGATGTATTAGGAAAGGAAGAAAGTGTTCGGTTGGTTAGAAGTATGCATCAGTTAATTGATAAGTTGGAGGAATAATTTTTTTCATTAAATATTTGTATATACAAATTAAAAATTTAAAACTAAAATATATGAAAGTAGGAATTATTGGTTCAGGCATTGTGGGTCAGGTGTTGGCCAATGCTTTTAATGCCGAAGGGCATCAGGTTACTTTAGGTACGCGTAATATTTCTAAAGAAGAATTGGTGGCATTTAAAAACAATCATCCAACAATTGCAATTAATAATTTTGCCGATACTGCAAAGAATGCCGATTTAATTGTTTTGGCAGTGGCAGGTTCAGTTGTTACAGAAGCCATTCAATTAGCCGGGCATGAGCATTTTGCTCATAAAATTGTAATTGATGCAACTAATCCAATTGCAGCTGCTCCGCCCGAAAATGGCGTATTAAAATTCTTTACCGACCTGAATGAAAGCTTGATGGAAAAAATTCAAAAAGAAGTTCCGGATGCACAGGTGGTAAAAGCATTTAGTTGTGTGGGTAATGCGTTTATGTATCAACCTTCTTTTCCGGGTGGTACACCAACTATGTTTATTGCAGGAAATAACACCGATGCTAAAAAAATTGTAACAGATATTTTAATCTCTTTTGGTTGGGAAGTGGAAGATATGGGATTAATGGAAGCGGCACGTGCTATTGAGCCTTTGTGTATTTTATGGTGTTTACCTGGCTTTACAAAAAATCAATGGACACATGCTTTTAAATTATTGAAATTATAATCACCAATTAGTCTATTAATTTAAAATTAAATAATAATTATGTCAAAGAAAATTGCACTTATTACAGGTGCCAATAAAGGTATTGGCTTCGAAACTGCAAGGCAGTTAGGTAAAAAAAATATTACTGTTATTGTTACAGCCCGTAATGCTGATAATGGAAATAAAGCAGTAAAACAATTAAGAGAAGAAAATATTGATGCCGAATTTTTACAATTAGATGTAGATAATCCTACGCACATACAACAAGCCTACGATTATATTAATACTACACACGGCAAATTAGATATTTTAGTGAACAATGCGGGCATTCAAATTGAACATGCAAATTGGGGTGTTAATACCGCAGCAACTGTTACCGAAAAAGATTTAAGACAAACTTTCGAAACCAATTTTATTAGTGTAATTCTGTTAACTAATACATTATTACCGTTGTTAAGAAAAAGCGAAGCAGGCCGCATTGTAAATCTTAGTAGTATTTTAGGTTCACAAACTTTACACAGCGATCCAAAATCTCCTATTTATGCTTCTAAATTATTTGCGTACGATGCTTCTAAAACAGCATTAAATTCTTATACTATTCATTTAGCTGCAGCTTTAAAGGATACAAATATTAAAGTTAACTCTGCTCATCCGGGTTGGGTAAAAACCGATTTAGGTACCGATGCTGCACCTATGAATGTGGTTGATGGTGCTAAAACCTCTGTAGAATTGGCTTTATTGGGCGATGAAGGTCCATCAGGTAAATATATACATTTGGGTCAGGAACTTCCATGGTAAAAATAAAAAATCCCATTACTTATTTAGTGGGATTTTTTTTAATTACTTCTCTTGTGTTTGTTCCGTTTTTGTTAGTGCATTATATCCTTTAAAAGACCCATGCCAATTAGCCATTAGTAGTAATAAAAGTAAAACTATTACAAACGACAAGATGGCTGTACCTGTAAAGTTTATTTTTACTTCTTCTGAATTGTGTGACATAAGTAAGCATTTTATGATGGCAAATTAATTGAAAATCTATTGCATCTTAAAATTTACAATACCACATTTATCATTTTGTTTTTTACAAAAATTATTTTTTTAGGATGCTTTCCTTCTATCCATTTCTGAACTACTTCATTAGCTAAAACCATTTTCTCCACTTCATCTTGTGTTGCAGCTAATGACATAGTAAGCGTAGTTCTCAATTTTCCATTAATGCTGATAGGATATTCTTTGGAAGACTCAACTACATAAGCCGGATTGAATTTTGGATAAGTTGCATCTAAAATACTTGAAGTATTACCCAATAAGTGCCACAATTCCTCTGCAACATGTGGTGCATAAGGCGTTAGCATAATTAAAAGAGGTTCTAAAATTTCGCGTTTGTGGCATTTGGCATCTGCAATTTCATTTACTGCAACCATGAAAGCAGAAACAGCCGTGTTGAAAGAAAAGCGTTCTGTATCTTCCTCAATTTTTTTAATGGCTTTATGTAAAATTTTTAATTCGGCTTCGGTTGCTTTTTCTTCATTCCAAACTTTTCCTTTTAATTCATCGAAGAATAAACGCTATAATTTTTTTAAGAAGCGATGCACACCTTCAATGCCTTTTGTATCCCAAGGTTTGCTTTGTTCAACCGGACCCAAAAACATTTCGTACATGCGAAAAGTATCGGCACCGTATTTTTCAACAAGATCATTTGGATTAACTGTGTTGAATTTTGATTTAGACATTTTCTCTACTTCAGCACCACAGATATATTTTGATGTTGAATTAGAATTATAAACCGTTCCATCTTCTAAAATAAATTCTGCATTTGCATATTCACCGTTTCTCCATTTCTTAAATTCTTCAATATTTAATTCATATCCATCAACAAAATTTACATCTGCATACAATTCACTTATTTTACAATTTAAATTCTCAACTTCTTCATTCAAAATTTTGTACTCAATCAGTTTTTTATTAAGAGAACCTCTTACCAATTGTCTCTGAGCAATGTCTTTTACAATTCCAATCGAAATAAAATAGTCGCTATTAATAGTTGGATTATCTGATTCACCATAATTAACAGTAAGTCTAAATACAATTCTCGAACTTCCTTGTATCATTCCCTGATTCACTAACTTTCTGTAAGGTTCATCAAAGCCAATAAAACCTAAGTCGTACAATACTTTCGTCCACATGCGGCTATACAATAAATGCCCAACTGCATGTTCGGTTCCGCCAATATATAAATCCACCTGATTCCAATAATCACTTACTTTTCTATCGCAAAATGTAGTTTCATTTTCAGGATCCATATATCGTAAAAAATACCAAGATGAACCTGCATAACCCGGCATTGTATTCGTTTCTAATTCCTTAGCTACCCATTCAGGAATATTGGCCAAAGGACCTTCGCCTTCGGGGCCGGGAGAATAAGTTTCTACTTCCGGTAATAAAAGCGGTAATTCGTTTTCAGAAAGCGGATAGGCAACGCCATCTTTCCAAATAATCGGAAATGGCTCGCCCCAATAACGTTGTCTGCTAAATGCCGCATCACGCATTTTAAAATTGGTTTTACGTTTACCAATTTTCATTTCTTCTATTTTGTTACATACAATATCAATGGCATCTTTCATTACAATGCCATTTAAGAAATCGCTATTTTCTAAAACAGCTTCTTTGGTAGCATTGGCTTCTTCTCCATTAAAGTGTGAACCAATGATATTGGTAATAGGAATATTAAAATGGTGGGCAAATTTAAAATCGCGTTCATCGCCACAAGGCACAGCCATAATGGCTCCTGTTCCATAACCGGCCAGCACATATTCCGAAATCCAGATGGGAATTGGTTTTGCATTAAAAGGGTTAATAGCATAAGCACCGGTAAAGCAGCCAGAAATTTTTTTCTCTGCCTGACGTTCACGGTCGCTACGGCTTTTTACATAAGCTAAATAATCGTCAACAGCAGCGGCTTGTTCGGCAGACTTTAAATCGTTTACAATATCCAATTCAGGAGCAACCACCATAAAATCAACCCCAAAAATGGTATCGGGTCTGGTGGTATAAACTCTTAATGAGGTAACTTTATTTTTTTCGCTTTGCACTGCAAAATCAATTTCGGCACCATAACTTTTTCCAATCCAATTGGTTTGCATTTCCTTCATGGCATCGCTAAAATCTACTGTTTGCAAGCCTTCTAATAATCTTTCTGCATATTCTGTTATTCTTAAATACCATTGGCGTAGTTTCTTTTTCACTACCGGATGGCCGCCACGTTCACTTACGCCATTTACCACTTCATCGTTTGCTAAAACGGTTCCTAATGCTTCGCACCAATTTACTTCGCCATAACCGCAAAAAGCCAGCCGATAGTGCATTAAAATTTCTTGCTGATATTTATCGGTATAACTTTTCCAATCATCTCTTTCAAATTCAATAGATGCATCGCCCGGGCAAGGGTAATTGATATTTCCTTCTTTATTAAAAATTTCAACCAAACTTTCAATGCTTTCTGCTTTTTGTGTTTGGCGATTGAAATAGGAATTGAATAATTGAAGAAATATCCATTGTGTCCATTTGTAATATTTCGGATCGCAGGTTGTAACTTCTCTATCCCAATCGAAGCAAAAACCAATTTTATCTAATTGTTTTCTGAAGTTGTTGATGTTATTTTCGGTAGAAACAGCAGGATGAATGCCATGTTCAATCGCATATTGTTCGGCGGGTAAGCCAAATGCATCATATCCCATAGGATGCAGAACATTAAAGCCTTTTAAACGTTTATACCGTGCAAAAATATCGCTGGCAATATAGCCAAGTGGATGCCCTACATGCAAACCTGCACCGCTTGGATAAGGAAACATATCCAATACATAATATTTGGGTTTATTGCTAACATTATAAACTTTATATGCTTTGCTTTTGTTCCAATATTCTTGCCATTTTTGTTCTAACTCACGAAATTTATATTCCATTTAATACGTACAATTTATTTATCAATAACAATTTTCTTTGAAACTATATTTTACAATACTATTTAATTTTTGATGGTTGCACTCGTTACCTTTTTAAGGTGCAGCAGCCCATACGAATAAGGTAAATTCGGCTTTTCTGTTATTCATTTTCCAATCTGTTTGCAAAATTCTAATTATTCTAACAAAACTTTACAATGCAAAACTTATAAATGGTATACTTTACAAACCATTTTGCTCGTTAAAGGTGTGCAAATGTACGGCTTTGCACTACATTTGCCATTGCGAAAAGTAAAAGTAATTATTATGGCATCTGATGGAAAATCGTCGTTAAAGCGTAGTAAACCCAGTTATATTTATAGCATAATTGGTGTTTCGTTGGTATTATTACTTATGGGCATTATGGGCTGGGTATTTTTAAATTTTCATAAGGCAGGGAATGCATTTAAAGAAGATATAAAGTTGCAAGCGTTTTTACGTACTGCCAATAAAGATACCATTAGCCTAATTCAGCAGTATGTGGCATCGCAGCCTTATGCAAAAGATGTTCAATACATTAATAAAGAATCTGCCAAAAAAATTTGGAATAAAGATAATAATGAAGATTGGGCTAAAATTTTAGACGAAAATCCGCTTCCGGAAAGTATCGACTTTTTTGCCAAAGCCGATTATGTGAATAAAGATAGTTTAGAAAAAATTGATGCTGCATTAATGGGGTTATATGGCAATCAGATAACAGAATTAAAATATCCTAAAGATTTAGTAAATAATTTAAACGATAAAGCCAGCCGATTTGGTATTGGTTTTTTGGTAGTTGCCATTATACTTTGCATTATAGTAATTATAAGTATCGATAATACTATACGCTTGGCAATGTTTAGTAACCGATTTTTAATTAAAACCATGCAAATGGTAGGAGCAACCAGAAATTTTATTACCAAACCAATGGATATTAAAGCTGTTATAAATGGATTAATTAGTGCCGGAATAGCTATTGTTATTTTATTTATTATGATAACATGGTTAGAAAATCAGGTGCCGCAATTAAAAATTATTAGAGATAATGGGTTAAACTTTATTCTATTTGGTGGAATGATAGTAATTGGTGTTGGTATTTCTCTTTTTAGCACGCATAGAAGTGTTAGAAAATATTTGAGAATGAAGCTGGATGATTTGTATTAAGAAAGGTAAAAGGCAAAAGGCAAAAGGGTTAAGGTATAAGTTAAGAGCAATGAAATGGTTTTATCAAATGCCACCGTATTTTAAAATTTAAGTTTTTTTTCTATTGCCTATTGACTGTTACCTTACAACTTTTGTTATATTGCAACCCTCAAACAAAGAAAAATGAGCGACAAAAATCAAAAAAAGTTAGAGCCCTTATTTACTAAGGATAATTATATATGGATGGGTATTGGAGTTGCCATTATTGCCTTGGGCATGTTTTTAATGAGCGGTGGCAAAAACCAAGATCCAAATGTATTTGACTATAATGTGGTGTATAGTACCACCAGAATTACGGTTGCACCTATTTTAATTATTGCCGGATTATTAATAGAAGTTTTTGCTATCTTCAAAAAAAGCAAAGTATCCGAATAAATTTTTTATTGTATTAAATAATTTCTAAGCAGTGAAATCTTCACTGCTTTTTTGTTTCTTTACTATATCAACAAAAAATTGAACAATGGATTTAATTCAATCTATTATTATTGGCATTATTGAAGGCCTAACAGAGTTCTTACCTGTATCATCCACCGGGCACATGATTATTACCAGTTCTATAATGGGAATTGAAACCGATGAGTTTACCAAACTTTTTGAAATAGCCATTCAATTAGGTGCCATTCTTTCTGTAGTAGTTTTATATTGGAAAAAATTCCTCGATTTCTCGAAATGGCAATTCTATATTAAACTTATTGTAGCAGTTATACCGGCATTAATATTAGGAAAACTATTGTCCGAAAAAATTGATAAATTATTAGAAAGTCCAACTACAGTAGCTGTTAGTTTATTAGTAGGAGGAATTATTTTGCTATTCATAGATAAATTATTTACAAAGCCTTTAATAAAAGAAGAAAAAGATATTAATTACAATAAAGGGTTTATTATTGGTATTTGGCAATGTTTGGCTATGATACCGGGTGTAAGTCGCAGTGCCGCTACTATTATTGGCGGAATGCAACAAAAATTAACCCGAAGTATTGCAGCCGAATTTTCTTTTTTTCTGGCAGTACCCACTATGGCTGCCGCAACGGGGTATAAATTATTAAAAACCTTTTCTACTCACCCCGATGTTGTTACCAACAAGCACAATTTATTTTTATTGGCAGTAGGCAATGTAGTGGCTTTTATAGTGGCCATGTTGGCTATTAAATTTTTTATTGGCTATTTACAAAAGCATGGCTTTAAAATTTTTGGCTGGTATAGAATTTTGGTAGGAATTATTGTTTTAGTACTAATCCATCAGGGATTAATTAAATAGAGAATTGGTAATGAATAAAAAATACTTGTTGGTTTAAATACTTAATTCTTTATTTTCAGTGCTTAATTACTTGCTATGCCAACTGCTTCTAAGAAAGTTATTAATGCTTGGGCAATGTACGATTGGGCCAACAGCTCTTATTCTCTAATTATTACTTCTGCCATTTTTCCTGCATATTATACCGCAATTGCTCCGGCTCAGGTTCAATTTATAGGAAGAACCTACGAGCGTTCTGCATTAGCATCTTACGCTATTTCTTTTTCTTTTTTAATTATTGCATTTCTATCTCCTATACTTTCTTCAATAGCCGATTATAAGGGCAATAAGAAAAATTTTATGCAGTTCTTTTGTTATGTGGGTTCTGCTGCATGTTGCAGTATGATTTTTTTAACGAAAGATACCATTGGATGGGGAATTGTAGCGTCTATTATTGCATCAATCGGGTATTGCGGAAGCATTGTTTTTTATAATGCCTATTTGCCCGAAATAGCCGATGAGAAAGATCAGGACGATGTAAGTGCCAAGGGTTTTGCCATGGGGTATATTGGCAGTGTAATTTTAATGGTAGTTTGTTTGGTTTTTATTATGATGAATGATAAAATGAATTTAGGATGGGGAACATGGCCGGCAAGAATTTCCTTTTTATCGGTTGGGATTTGGTGGGCCGGATTTGCCCAAATTACTTTTAAATGGATGCCGCCTTCTAAACCATCCGAACAAGATTTGAAACATAGTATTCTTACCAATGGTTTTCATGAATTAAAGAAAGTATGGAACGAGTTGCAACATTATCCAAGGTTAAGCAGATTTTTACGAAGTTTTTTCTTCTTTAATATGGGCGTGCAAACAGTAATGTATTTGGCAACTTATTTTGCATCGGATGAGCTGAAAATGGCATCTTCTCAATTAATTATTACTGTATTAATTATTCAGTTGGTTGCCATAGTTGGAGCTACTTTATTTGCAAAATTATCCGATAAAACCAATAATATTTTTACATTAGGGGTGTTAATTACTATATGGATTGGTATTTGTTTTTTTGCATCGCGTGTTACAACGGTAACCGAATTTTATATAGTGGCTTTTTGTGTAGGTATGGTAATGGGAGGTATTCAATCTATGAGCCGATCTACCTATTCTAAATTACTTCCCGAAACAAAGGATACCGCATCGTACTTTAGTTTTTATGATGTATGCGATAAAATGGGAACAGTGATTGGAACTTTATCTTTTGGATATGTAGGCGAATTTTTGGGCGGCATGAGAAATTCTGTTTTAGCATTAATGACCTTCTTTATTATTGGTTTAATACTTCTATTATTTGTTAAAGAAAAAATGCCTAAAATAAGTGCAGCATGAAATTATATACTGTAGAAACAGAATATTTTAAATTAGATGGAGGTGCTATGTTTGGCGTAGTGCCTAAAGTAATATGGAATAAATTAAACCCTGCCGATGAAAATAATTTATGCAGTTGGGCGATGCGTTGTTTGCTCATTGAGGATGGAAACCAACTGATTTTAATAGATAATGGTGTTGGTAATAAACAAAGCGAAAAATTCTTTAGTCATTATCATTTACATGGCGAGCATACATTAAATTCTTCTTTAAAAAAATTAGGATTTAGTAAAGACGATATTACCGATGTAATTCTTACCCATCTCCATTTCGATCATTGTGGAGGAAGTATTGATAAAGTTGGCGATAAACTTGTACCTGCTTTTAAAAATGCCACTTATTGGAGTAATGAAGCTCATTGGCAATGGGCAGTGCATCCGAATGATAGAGAGAAAGCCTCTTTTTTAAAAGAAAATATTTTGCCAATTCAAGAAAGTGGGCAACTTAAATTTGTGCAAAGAAATGGTGTAATGGCTAATGAGAGATTAGAAAAAGTGGTATCCGAAATCCATCCTAATATTTCATTTCGGTTGGTTAATGGCCATACAGAAGCAATGATGCTACCTCAGATTGAGTATAAAGGAAAAACTATTGTGTATATGGCCGATTTGCTTCCTTCAGTGTATCATATTCCAATGCCTTACATTATGGGGTATGATATGTTTCCGATGACTACTTTGCAGGAAAAAAAATATTTTTTACACGAAGCAATTACTGAGAATTATATTTTATTTTTTGAGCATGATCCGGTAAATGAGTGTTGTACTTTACAGCAAACAGAAAAAGGAATTCGAGAAAAAGGAGTATTTTCATTACAAGAATTAGCGAATTAATTTCTTTTAACAAGTGCAGTAAGCGGGTATCGAATATTTCTATACTGCATCATATCTACTTTAATACTTCCAACGGTAATAGGACTTTCAATTCTAACGGGAATATGGTTGGCATCGTTGGTTACCCATACAGTCATTTTTTCCCCACCTTCAAAAATAGTTCCTTTAACTAAAAGTGGTTTAAATTGTATGGTATTAAAAGTTCCATAGCGTGTTTTAATAGTTTCTTTTCCTACATATTTTATATACAAATGATATACTTCATTATCTAAAAACATATCAAATGGTATTTTATCGTTTGGATGAAATTTATCGAAATCAATATTTCTTGCATAGTAAATAGAGCTTAAAACATCCTGAATGCAAGTAGGTACTTTAAAAGTGCCTTTGGTAGTAGTGGCAGTATTATTTTGTTTATTAAAAGTTACATCTTCATTGGTTTTATAGCCACCTTCATCAACATTTCTAATAAACTTATAGGGTTGAAGATTGGAAGAATCGAAATAAGTTTCATACTTATCTCTTACTTTAAATATCCAATCGTAGCTTGGGTTCGAGCTTCCGGTACCAATTACATGATAAACAGGTTTGTTATTCATTTTATCTAACGAAACAGAAAAGTTGGCCGATCCTGCATTTACATAAATACCAATCACAGAATAAAATATGGTATACGAAATGCTTTCGCCATTTTGAAAGGCAAAGTTTCTAACGCCACAAAAATCGTCTCCTGCCGATAATTGCGAAAGAATAAAAAATAAAAAAATAAACGATATAATTTTTTTCACTCAGTTATTTCTTAAATAGTCTAATGCCTAAAACAAATATAGTGCCTACTACAGCCGGAACTACTTTGTTAATTATCCATACACCAGTGGCAGTTAAAATAATTCCAATAGTATTTGTACTAATTAAACCTAATAGTGCAATACTTAATTTACCACGTAAACCAATTTCTGCTAAAGTTATACTTGGTACAATGGCTAATGCTAAAAACATAATACATAACAACCAAAATTCTTGAATATAACTTGCATCAACTTTAAAAACCTGTAGCAATAATAAGTATTGCGAAATAAATACCAAATAACGTGCAAAAGAAAGATTTAAAATTCTTGTTAATTCTTTCCAATGAAAATCTTCTACCTTCTGAATAAAGAAAGAATATTTTGCTATCCAAGGTATTTTTTCTACAGTTTTTGTTACCCACGATAAACTAAAATACAATGAAACCATTAATACACCAATAATTATTAAAATATAAATTAATCCGTCTAACCACACTATGGATAATTCAGAAAATGGGTTAAGAATAAAATTAAAAAAATATCGTAAGTATAATAAACCTATGGTTCCCATTGTAACTGTAATAATAAGTTGTGCAAGGCTTCCTACCATTGTTACAAAAATAGACCGAATTCTATTTCCTTCATGCATATAAATAGATCTGCCAATGTATTCTCCTACGCCATTAATAGTTCCAAATGCAAATGCTTCTCCGCTAAATATGGCTTTAAACGAAGTAAAGAATGAAATATTTTCAATTTCATGTACTAATAATTGCCATTTGCGGGCTTCTAATCCCCAATTTATCAGCATTAAAAAGAGTACAATACCCATTTTACTCCATTCTATAATTCCAAACGAAGTAGCAATATTCTTCCATATTCCATACACATTTTGTTGTTGTTGTATTTGATGATAAATGGAAATGGCTAACCAGAGAAATATAGCAGGACCAACAAAGTAATTTATTAATATTCTTAGCCGTTTATGAATCATTAACCAAATATTGTTGCATGCAAAGAAAAGCCGATTGAGCAATATAAAAAACTTATTGTAGAATAAAGTATTTTCACCTTTCAATGAATCAATCAAAAATAATATTAGGAATTGATCCGGGTACCCAAATAATGGGTTATGCTTTGTTGCAGGTAAATAATACGCAATTACAAATTGTGCAAATGGATGTATTAAAACTTACTGCACATAAAGATATTTATATGCGATTAGAAAAAATACATGCTAAAGTGTCTGAACTTATTTATTTATACAAGCCTACTGCTTGTGCAATTGAAGCACCCTTTTTTGGAAAAAATATACAAAGTATGTTAAAGTTAGGAAGGGCTCAAGGCGTAGCTATTGCTGCCGCAATGCAAGGCAAATTGCCTGTTACAGAGTATTCTCCTAAAAAAATAAAACAATCCATTACCGGAAATGGCAATGCCGATAAAGAGCAAGTATGGCTTATGTTACAGCGATTATTGAAAATTGAAGAAAAGCCACAATATTTTGATGCAACCGATGCATTAGCAGTGGCATTATGCCATTATTATCAAACAAATTCGGCTATGGCTAAATTGAAAAATGGATTTAAAGATTGGAGCGATTTTATTAAAAAGAATGAACAGCGTATTATTAAAAAATAAGTATTGTATCAATGCTATTTTGGAATAAAAAAGAGAGTCAACCTAAATTTAGGTTGACTCTCTTTTAGGTTTTTATAATTAATTTATTGTTTTAATTCAGCATAAAATTGTTGGAAATAAGGGATAGTTTCTATGCCTTTATAAAAATTAATTAAATCAAATTTTTCATTGGGGCTATGAAGGTTATCGCTATCAAAGCCAAAACCCATGAACACAATTTTTATTCCTAATTCTTTTTCAAATAAAGCACAAATAGGAATACTGCCTCCACCGCGAACCGGAATTGGGTTTTTACCAAACGTACTAAACATGGCTTTTTCTGCAGCTTTATATTCTATAGAATCTATTGGTGTCATATAAGGCTCACCGCCGTGATGTTCTTGTGCTTTTACCATAACACCTTTTGGTGCAATACTTGTAAAATAGTGCAATAATTTTTCAGTAATTTTTTCTGATGATTGATTAGGTACCAATCTTGCCGAAATTTTTGCATACGCTTTTGAAGGTAAAACCGTTTTAGCACCTTCTCCTGTATAACCTCCCCAAATGCCATTCACTTCTAAAGTAGGTCTTATGCCTGTACGTTCATTGGTTGTATAACCATTTTCACCCCATAATACTTCTACTCCTAAATCTTTTTTATATTCTTCTTCATCAAAAGGAGCTTCAGCCATTTTTATTCTTTCTGCTGCAGTTACTTCTGCAACATCGTCATAAAATCCCGGGATTGTAATATGATTATTTTCGTCGTGGCAAGAGGCAATCATTTTCGATAAAATAGTGATGGGGTTAGCCACTGCACCACCATAAACACCACTATGTAAATCTCTATTGGCTCCTGTAACTTCCACTTCAATATAACTCAATCCACGAACGCCTACATCAATTGAAGGGTTTTCGATACTTAGCATGGATGTATCGCTTATTAAAATAACATCGGCCTTTAAAAGTTCTTTATGTTCTTTTACAAACTTTGCCAAATTGGGACTGCCAATTTCTTCTTCTCCTTCAATAATAAATTTAATATTGCATGATAATGTATTGGTTTTTACCAAAGTTTCTAAGGCTTTTACATG
>JAKAJX010000097.1 GCA_021824855.1 Bacteroidota bacterium
TAAATGAAATGGTTACCACTAACCATACCAAATTTGGTGTGGGTTTAGTAAAAGATGGCGAAGATGAAAATGTACGAATTTGGTTAGAAATATGCAATGAAAATGGCGGTCGCAGTGTTATTCCATTCAATGGTATGTTAGCCGGCGATGCTTATTTATGGAGTAAATATCGTACCGATACCATTTTACTCGAAAAGTTCAAACAATTTACACAAGAACAATTTTCTGATAAACGAGGCTGGTACGGAAAAATTGGTGATAGAACAGTTATAAAAAATACAGCAATTTTAAAAGATGTATGGATTGGAAGCGATGCCTACATTAAAGGTGCCAATAAACTAAAAAATATAACTATCAATTCCGGAGCCGAAGGTAAATCGCAAATTGGCGAAGGTTGCGAATTAGTCAATGGTATTGTAGGTTTTGGTTGCAGAATATTTTACGGAGTAAAAGCAGTTCGCTTTATTATGGCTTCTCATTCGCAATTAAAATATGGAGCCAGATTAATTAATTCTTACTTAGGCAATAATGCCACTATTTCTTGTTGCGAAGTATTAAACTCTTTAATATTTCCGGCACACGAACAACACCATAATAATTCTTTTTTATGTGCAACAACCGTTATGGGACAAAGTAATATTGCCGCCGGAGCAACTATTGGTTCAAATCATAATTCTCGAGGAGCAGATGGTGAAATTATTGTGGGACGCGGATTTTGGCCCGGCCTATGTGTTAGTCTTAAACACAATTCAAAGTTTGCAGGTTTTACCATTATTGCCAAAGGCGATTATCCGTTTGAACTAAATATTCCTATACCATTTTCATTGGTTAGTATTGACCTTTCAAAAGATCAATTATTGGTAATGCCCGGTTACTGGTTTATGTATAATATGTATGCATTAGCCAGAAATAGTTGGAAATATATCGATAGAGATAAAAGAATTGAAAGAGTTCAGAATATAGAATATGATGTATTTGCCCCCGATAGTATCAACGAAATGTTTGATGCTTTACAACTAATGGAATTGTTTACAGGAAAAGCGTATCACACAAAATTCGAAACAGAAAAAACTTTTACTAAAGATCAACATATTGCCAAAGGAAAGGAACTATTAAACAACCAAAATACAGTTGTTAATGAGTTAGAAATTATTGCCGAAAATTTTGAAAATGCCAAACGTAAAACAATATTAATAAAAGTAAATAATGCATATAGCATTTATAAAAAACTAATTGCTTATTACGGTATTACTCAGTTATTACAATTTATTACAACCAATAAAATAACAGATATTTCTGTTCTACAATCGGCTATTCCGGCTAAGTTAAAAAGAGAAGAATGGGAAAATGTAGGTGGCCAATTAATTACCACAACTACCATTAATGTATTAAGAACAAACGTACATAAAGGCAAAATAAAATGTTGGGATGATATTCATGATTTTTATAGCAAAGAAGGGAAAAAATATACTTCACAAAAATTGCTTCATGCACTTGCCTCTTTAACCGAAATAAAAAATATTTCTATCAAAAAGATGAATGCTTCTCTATTAAATTCCTTGTTTAATGAAGCTATTGAAACAAAAGAATGGATAACAGAAAGTATCTATGCATCTCGCAAAAAAGATTACAATAATCCCTACAGACTAATGGTATACGAATCTGAAGAAGAAATGAATAAAGTAATTGGTTCTTTGGAAGATAATAGCTTTATCATACACCAAAAAAAGGAATTATCTAATTTTAAGAAAGAAATTGCATCCATTAAAAAAAGATTTCAGCTAAAATAATATTATTTCATTCTTTCTTTTGCCCAATTTAAAACAATATCCAACTGTTGCTCACGGGTAATATTACTATTATCTAATTCAATAGCGTCATCTGCTTTACGTAATGGACTTATGCTGCGTGTACTATCTATTGTATCTCGCATTTCTAAATTTTTTCTTACTGCATCTTCAGTAATGTCTTTATCTTTTTCACGCAATTCTAACAACCTTCTTTGTGTGCGTACCAAAATATTTGCTGTAACAAAAACTTTTAATTCAGCATCAGGAAAAACAGTTGTACCTATGTCTCTTCCATCCATTACTATTCCTTTTTTATCTCCCATTAACTGTTGCTGTAACACGGCAAATTCTCGTACAGCTTTAATGGTAGATACCTCACTCACTTTATTAGTTACTTCCATACTCCTAATTCTTTCCTCTACATTTTCTCCATTCAATAACATATCGCTCTTTCCCATACTTGCATTATAATCAAACGAAAGTGATATTTGTTGTAATGCATTATTTACTTCAACTTCATTATGTATATCAACTGCATGTTGCAAAAAATACAATGTAATTGCTCGGTACATTGCACCGCTATCTATAAACACATAATTTAATACTTTGGCCAATTGTTTAGCTAAAGTGCTTTTTCCGCAAGATGAAAAGCCATCAATTGCTATAATAATTTTCTTCATCTTGTAAAGTAGATAGTTTATTGTTATAAATCAACTGTAGGTTGATTATACACGTAAAACTTTTCTTATTTAATTATAATTTTTCGTGTATAAATTTTTTAATTTTTTGTTGTAATGCTTCGCTAATAGGTGTTACCGGTAAACGCAAATAATTTTGTATTAATCCTAATTCATATAAAAAAGCTTTAACTCCTGCAGGATTATTTTCAACAAATAAATAATCATACGCTTGAATTAATTGCAAATGTTTTTTAGCTGCTTCGGCAAAATTGCCTGTTAGTGCTAACCGAACGATGGTAGAAAATTGTTTAGGAAAACAATTAGCAGCCACACTAATTACGCCATCGAAACCAAATGCTATTTGTGATAGGCTCAATTCATCATCGCCACTTACTACTATAAAATCATCGGGTTTATCCCTAATTATTTCCATACATTGATGCAAATCGTTGTGAGCCTCTTTAATACCAATTATATTTTTTACTTCGTGAGCTAACCTGATAGTGGTAGATGCAGCAATATTTCTGCCGGTTCTTCCGGGAACATTGTATAATAATACGGGTTTGGGCGAAGCTTCGGCAAAGGCTTTATAATGCTGATAAATGCCTTCTTGAGAGGGTTTGCTATAATATGGCGATGCACTTAACACAGCAATTGCTTTATGCAAAGGAATTTTATCTAAATCTTTTATAATTTCATGTGTATTATTCCCACCAATACCAACAATAACAGGTACTCTATCATTTACAATTTCGTAAGTATAATTTACTATATCAATCTTTTCTTGCTTGTCTAAGGTTGGTGTTTCTCCGGTGGTTCCTAAAGTAATTACGTATTCCACACCGTTTTCAATCACGTAATTAATCACTCTACCGAGTGCATCAAAATCAACTGCATGAGTTGATGTAAAAGGTGTTACTAATGCTACACCTGTTCCTTTCAATTGAGATTTGAGAGACATTTTGAATTGTCTGATTAATGATT
>JAKAJX010000031.1 GCA_021824855.1 Bacteroidota bacterium
CTTTGTAGTAAATCCCATAATTCGTTAATGTGTTCTTTAATTTCTTTGTGGTTGGATGTATAAGAATTGTCGGCTTCTTTTGGTAGTTCGAAATGCGATAACACGAATTGTTTAAGATTAAAATTGCTGCTTATTTTTTGATGCTGATAATTAGCCAATATTTCATCAACAGTAAATAATGGAATAGCATCTACAAAGTATTTCGAATCGGCAAATATTTCAGATGTTTGAACGTCAATGTAAAACTTCTGTAAACTATCTATAAAAAATAATTGTGTTGGCTCCATTTCTATTTGGCAGATTTATGGTTCAATTGTAATTTTTTAAAATAAAATAAGGCAATTGTTAAAATGAGCATGGGTATAAGCGAGAAATAAAAAGCATTTTGTCCTCCAAAATGTTGAAATATATTGCCTGTAATAATAGATCCTGTGGTACCGCCCAATGCAGAGAAAATAATAATCAACCCCGACATTAGTCCGTGTTTTTTTACCGGTAAAGCACTTAATATAACAGAATTAATTGCAGGATAAATGGGTGCAATTACTAAACCAATTAAAGGAAAAATAAATGCAGCCAATGGAGCATTGCTCCATCCTGTAATAGTTTGTGTATGGATGGTTTTTGTTAGCGGAATAGCAGTAATAACTAATATTGCGGCAATGGCAATACAAGAAATTAATACAATTAGCCAATTAAGTTTTTTTAAAACAAATCCTGCATAAAATCTTCCCAATGCTGTAGAACCTGCTAAAATACTGGCCATTTGAATGCTTAGTGCTGCCGGTAAATGCAATACTTGATTATTAAATGTAGGCAACCAACTCATAATACTTTGCTCAATTAATACATAAAAAAAAGCACAACAAATAAACACTAATACCAAAGGAGTAATTAATAGGTTAAGCATTTCCGTAAAATCTTTTATTAAAGAATCCGGTTGATCTTTTTTTACAGAAGATTCATCTAATGAAGCGCTCCATAAAAGTGCTAATGCCAATAAAGCCACTGCACCTAAAAAATAATATACCTTAAACCAAGAAGTGGAAGAAGTATTGTTGCTATCAACAAAATAAGAAAAAATAAAGTAACCGGTAAGTATGCCTATCATAAAAAAAGATTCTATGAAATTCATCATACTTATATGTTCTTTCTCGTTTTTAGTTACTAATCCAATGGTACTATAAACCGACATTTTAATTAAGGCAAAGCTGCTGCCTGTCGCAGCAAATAATAACATGGTAGAAGGAAAGCTGGGAAAAGATGGAACAATAAAACAAACAATAGCAATAAAACCTAAAGCAATTTGCATGGCTACTTTATAGCCAATTCTTGCAATAAATGATGAGATTAGAAATGAAACAATAGCAATACTTAAATCTTTAAACGGTTCTAATACCGATGCTGCACTTTGCGAAACACCAAAGTTATTTTGTACTTGTAAAATAACCGTACCAACACTGTTTAATAAAATGGCAAAAACAAAATAGTTTAAAAACAGCGAGAGCTTAATTCTCCAGTTTTGCATTACAATCGTTTTGGTTAACTCCAAACGAAAATAAGTTTTAAAAACTGAATTACTTTATGCAAATACAAAATTTATAATAATCTTTTTTATGCAAAGCTTTGCGAATCGATAGATGTGTGCTTAGCGGCATATTCTGGTCGTACTACCCAACTTTTTTGTTTAGTTTTTCTTAATACAATCCACCAAAAAAAGAATAAAGTGGTAGCTATTGTAATGGCAATAATACTCCAGCTTGGTAAAACATTTTTCAAATTAATTAGTAAACCATCATCGGCAAAACTACCAAATCCAAATAATGCCGGTAATCTGTACCAGTAATAACATGAAACACCCGATGCAGCAAATACATTAATTAGCGTACGTTCGTTTTTTCCTTTTAAAAAAAGTTGTAAAAAAAGGTATACTGCTGAAGAGGTTACTAAGCCAATTAGCGGAAGTTGATAAGTAGCCAAAAAGTTATACCAATTGGTTATTTCTAATTGATCGGGTACATGAAACCAGCCCCAAATAAAACCGGGTAAACCACCAATGGTTAATATGCCACCTATTTTGTGGTATATTGTTTTTTGTGCTAAAGATGGATGAAAACTTGGTGTTGAATCGGGGCAAGGAACGGAGCAGTTTACACATTCTTCGCAATGAGCATTGGGCATTGAAACTAAGGTTTTGCCTCCATATAATTTCTCTACAGGATGAACAGGGCAGAGGGTTGAACACCAACTACTTTTCCAATCAAATATAAAGCTCATGGCAAATCCTGTTATTCCGGCTATTGTTAATAGCGATGCTGTTGCTAAACCATTTCTATTTAATAAAGCATGGCGTAAAGGAACAATAAAGTACAGTGATAATATAGCTACTAATTGCAATTTAGATTGTAGCTTAATTGACATTTTTTTTCTTTTGGAAAGATTGAAATGACGTGGTAACAAATTAGTAGTAGCTAATGGACAAACATTTCTCCAAATACCAACGGCAACCACAAATAAAGCCGGTGCAACCGGTATTAAAATATTCCAAAATAGTAATAAACCTAATGAAGGATAAAAAATAAGTGATAAAAATATAACAAGTCCAACTACCCAAACAGCTGCTTGAATAATACGCCATGTTAATACAGATTTTGCCGATAATTGATTTCCGGATTTATAGCTTTGAGTTACGGTAGGCATTGCATTCGTTTTTTGTAAAATAAAGGCGGCAATATAAAAGAATCGAAATTTTGAAAACATGATAAAAATCATGCGCAATGCTTAAAAAAAATAACTAATGAATGGCAGTAACATTTACTTTTTCAATGCCCATTAAATGTAATTCAATATGCCTGTCGTGAGCCTTCTGACTGTATTCGCTTATAATTTCTAAAATATCATAATCAATAAATCGGCTTTCACTTCCATCTATTGTTAAAACAGAGTATTCCGGAATTTTATCTAAAGCATCTTTTAAGTTTACCTTATTTAAAAAGGTAACCATGCTGTTTAGTTTAATGTAATAAATATCGGTAGCGTGTTGTTTTCTTTTTTGAATTTTATATTCTGCTGTAAAATTATTTTGGATAATAAAAAAGATAGATAATAATAAGCCTATGCTTACGCCAACTAATAAATCGGTTGCCAATATTACAATAATGGTAATTATAAAAGGAAGAAACTGTTTCATACCCAACTTTAGCATACTACGATAAAGTTTGGGTTTAGTAAGGTTATAACCGGTTACCAATAATATGGCAGCTAATGATGCATACGGAATTTTATTTAACGCAAATGGAATTAACAATACCGATAGTAATAAAAAAATACCATGTGTAAAGGACGAAAGTTTGGTGCGTGCACCGGCATCAACATTGGCGGCACCTCTTACTATTACCGCCGTTATAGGAATACCGCCCAATAAGCCGCAGATCATATTACCAATTC
>JAKAJX010000266.1 GCA_021824855.1 Bacteroidota bacterium
GTTGTTTTTTTATGAATAGCCACATTAGCAGCATTATCGAATTGTTGCGGTATCCATACATTAGGCAAAGTTTCGCTCATTTCTTTTGCTTTTTCAATAGCTCCTTTCATTCCTTTTTCTCTTGGTGTAAGCACAAACTCTGCTCCATATAATGCCATTAATCTTCTACGTTCAATGCTCATACTTTCGGGCATTACTAAAATAATTTTATAACCTTTAACGGCTGCTACTAAAGCCAATCCAATGCCGGTATTGCCGCTGGTAGGTTCTACTATGATAGTATCTTTTTGTAACAAGCCTTTTTCTTCCGCATCTTCAATCATTGCTAAAGCAATTCTATCTTTAATACTTGCTCCAGGATTTGTTTTTTCTAATTTTAGCCATACTTGATAATCTGCACCAAATAGCTGATTAATACGAACATGAGGTGTGTTGCCAATTGTTTGTAAAATATTATTTGCTTTCATTTCTTGTACAATATGATTTGATTGAGTTAAGAATATTAAATTACAAAATTTAGCACTTCGGAAGTAGTGGGGTTATTGTCTTTTACTTTTACCTCACTTTTATGATACACAATGGAATAAGATGGAACGCTATTAGTGAGCCAAACATTACCACCAATAATGCTATCGTGACCAATAGTTGTATCTCCTCCTAAAATGGTTGCACCGGAATAAATAATTACATTATTTTTAATGGTAGGATGCCTTTTAATTTTGGCCAATTCTTTTGAAACATTCAATGCACCTAATGTTACACCTTGATATATTTTTACATTATTACCAATTACGGTTGTTTCGCCAATAACAATTCCGGTTCCATGATCTATAAAAAAGTATTCTCCAATTTTTGCACCGGGATGAATATCAATTCCGGTTTTACTGTGTGCATATTCAGTAAATAATCTTGGTAGAATTGGAATATTTTGCAAATACAATTGATGCGATAAGCGATAAATGGCTGTTGCATAAAATCCAGGATAGGTAACAATAATCTCTTCTAAAGATTTTGCAGCCGGATCGAAATGCAATATCGCATTTGCATCTTTAAAAAGTTGTGTATAAATAACAGGAATTTGCTGAAAAAATGTAGTAGTAGTTTCGGTTACTTTATTGGCATCATGTATAATATCGTATGTTAAACTGCTAAACCTGTTTTTCAAAAGTTGAAATTCATTCTCTAAATCGCCAATTTGTTTGTGCTTTACAGATTTAGGTAGAAAAAGAAAATTAAATAATTCATCAATAAAACTTTCTGCTGATTCTTTATCCGGAAATGCAGAAAATGATTTTGTATTTTGAATAAACAGATTATGAATAAAATTTTCTTCCTGCGGCATAATTTGATTTCTATTTTATTGAATCATGCAAGCACCTACTGTTACTAAGCTGGTTTCATCTATTAAAATAGCTCCACCATTTGCTTGTAAGTATTTGTACGAATCGAAAGCTAATGGCGATGCAGTTTTAATGGTAGCTTTAATAACATCGTTTAATCCAATTTTTTCGAAATTAAATTCTTTAGTAAGCGTATTTACATCTAATTTATATTCAATGTTTTTAATAACACTTCTAACGTTTTTGCTGTTATGTTGTAAAAAGTATTTACTTCCAACTTGTAATGGTTTAGTATCCATCCAACATAAAAGCACTTCGAATTCTTGGCTTACTTGCAGTTGATCATCTTTTTTAACAATTAAATCACCTCTACTAATATCTATATCATCTTCCAAATGTAAAACTACACTTTGTGGTGCAAATGCTTCTGCAACTTCAACGCCACCAATTTCGATTTTGGAAATAATTGTTTCAATGCCTGTTGGTTGAATAATGATGCTATCGCCTTTTTTATAAATACCACTTATTATTTTACCTGCATATCCTCTATAATCGTGTAGGTTATCTGTTTGTGGACGAATTACATATTGTACAGGAAATCTGGCATGGTGCAAATCAATATCAGATTGTACTTCAACAGATTCTAAAAATGATAATAAACATTCGCCTTCGTACCAAAGCAAATTTTTTGATTTTTCTACAATGTTATCGCCATTTAATGCACTGATAGGAATGTAAGTAACATTTTGTAATTCTAAGGTTTTAGCAACTGCTGCATAATCTATTACAATGTTGTTGTAAATATTTTGAGAATAATTAACTAAGTCCATTTTATTAATAGCAACAACAATATGTTTAATACCCAATAAAGATGCTATGATGCTATGCCTGCGTGTTTGTTCAATAACACCATTTCTTGCATCAATAAGTATAATTGCAAGATTGGCATTAGAGGCTCCCGTAATCATGTTGCGAGTATATTGAATATGGCCCGGGGCATCGGCAATGATAAACTTTCGTTTTGGTGTTGTAAAATATTTATAGGCTACATCTATGGTAATGCCTTGTTCACGTTCAGCTCTTAATCCATCTGTTAATAAGGCTAAATCAATTTCTCCTTCTTCTTTATTTTTTGTTTGTTTTTCAATTGCTTCTAATTGGTCTATCATAATACTTTTACTATCGTAAAGTAATCGGCCAATTAATGTGCTTTTGCCATCATCAACACTTCCTGCTGTTATAAAACGTAATATGTCCATTGAGTTATAAGTTATAAGTTATAAGTTATAAGTGCAGTTTTTTGCTTAAAACATACTACTTACAACTTAGCACTTTGTTTAAAAATATCCATTCTTTTTTCTATCTTCCATAGCAGCCTCACTTACTTTATCATCAATTCTTGTTTCGCCGCGTTCGCTGGTTTTAGTGGCTATAATTTCGGTTACTACTTCTTCTAAAGTTGCAGCAGTTGATTCTACAGCTGCAGTACAAGTCATATCGCCAACGGTTCTGTATCTTACTTTTTTCTTTGTTACTTTATCGGTTGATTCTATTTGAATAAATTCTGAAACAGCAATTAATTGCCCTTCATGTTCAATAACTTCACGTTCGTGAGAAAAATAAATAGAGGGTAATTGAATCTTTTCTTTTCTTATATAATTCCAAACATCTAACTCTGTCCAATTGCTAATAGGAAATACTCTCACATTTTCACCTTTATTAATTTTTCCATTATAAATATTCCATAATTCCGGTCTTTGCAACTTCGGATTCCATTGACCAAATTCGTCTCTTATCGAAAAAATTCTTTCTTTGGCTCTTGCTTTTTCTTCATCGCGTCTTGCTCCGCCAATGCAACAATCAAAATTAAATTCTTCAATAGTATCGAGTAGGGTATAGGTTTGCAAGGCATTTCTGCTTGCAAATTTTCCTTTAGGTTCTGTTAAGTGCTTTTTTTTAATGGTATCTGCTACTTTTCGTACAATTAATTTCTCGCCAATTTGTTCTACTAATTCGTCTCTAAAATCTAATGCTTCTTTAAAATTATGTCCGGTATCTATATGTACTAAAGGGAAAGGAAATTTTCCTGGTC
>JAKAJX010000183.1 GCA_021824855.1 Bacteroidota bacterium
ATTCCTTCATAAAATTTTCACCTATCAAAAAACCACTAAAACCTACATTTCGTAAAGTTACAATAGTATCTATGTTACTAATACCACTTTCTGCAATGGCTAATTTATTAGTTGGAATTTTGTTGATAAGGTTTAAAGAATTTTCAATGCTTACTTCAAATGTTTTAAGATTTCTATTATTTACACCAACTATATCCACTTCATCACAAATATGGCCTAATTCATCTTCATTATGAATTTCTAATAATACTTCTAAACCCAACTGTTTGGCAAGTGATGCAAATTGTTGTACTTGCCGATGTGAAAGACAAGCTGCAATAAGCAAAATAGCATCAGCACCTATTGATTTTGCTTCAATAATTTGATACGCATCTATTATAAACTCTTTTCGTAGTATGGGAATAGTATTAACTCTTGCCTGTTGCAAATCTTCAATACTACCACCAAAGAATTTTCCATCTGTTAATACAGAAATGCCCGATGCAGATGTAGCGTAAGCAGTTGTTACATCAATAACACTTGCTGAATTGTTAATAATACCTTTTGAAGGAGATTTTCTTTTAAACTCTGCAATAATCCCGGTTCTGCTTTTATCAGATAAAAAGGAAGATAAAGAAATGGTTTTTCGCTGAAACATATTTGTTATTTCCAAATCAGCAATACTTGTATTTACTTTTTTGCTTTGTACTTCTATCTTTTTATTCGCTATTATTTCATCAAGAATATTCATCTTATTGTATACTGATTAATTTTTGTAATGATTGATATGCTCGTCCCGATTCCAAACTTTCAACAGCTGCATTATATGCATCATTATAGGTAATATATTTTCCTGTGCAATACAGTGCCATAGCCGCATTTGCCAATACTACGGCATTCTGTGCAAAAGTTCCTTCTCCGTTAATTATCTTCACAAACAATTTAGCAGCATCTTCTACAGTGTTACCACCATAAATATCTTCAGGTGTTACCATTCGCTTTCCCAATTGCATTGGTGTCATAATTTTTTCGCCTTCATTGCTTATTACTTTTGTATCGCCGGTTAATGATATTTCATCATATCCATCCAAGCTATGAATAATGGTAAATGAGCGATCTGTTTGTTGCAATAAATAATTATAAATACGAGCCATCTCTAAATTATACACACCTACTAACTGATATGCCGGTGATGCAGGATTTACCATTGGTCCGAGCATATTGAAAAATGTTCGGATACTTAAATTTTTTCTAATTAATCCAACTGCTTTTAATGCAGGATGAAATAAAGGTGCATGCAAAAAACAAATATTTGCTTCCTCAATTTCTCGTTGCAGCTTATGCACATCATTACTCATTCTATATCCTAATTGCTCCATTACATTCGATGCACCACTAATAGAAGTTGCTCCATAATTTCCATGTTTAGCAACTTTTTGTCCGGCACCTGCTGCAATAAAACAAGATAAAGTAGAAATATTAAAAGTATTTTTTCCATCACCACCTGTTCCAACAATATCCAAAGTAGCATGATTATTTAGATGAACTTGAACACATAATTCAAGTAGTGCATCACGAAAGCCTTGCAATTCCTCAATAGTAATACTGCGCATTAAATACACCGTTACAAATGCTGTTACTTCACTTTCATTATACATTCCTTTAGAGATATTGGTAAGCACTTCCTTTGCCTGCTCTCTCGATAATGTTTTATGCTCAAATAGATAAACAAGAATTTTTTTCATGAATAAAATTTGAATGATTATAATGATAACCAATTACTAATTATTTTCTCGCCATTTGGTGTTAATACACTTTCCGGATGAAATTGAACACCTTGCAGATCATATTGTTTATGCCTCAATGCCATAATATAATCATTATCATCTACAGCGGTAATTTCTAAATTATCCGGAAAATTTTCTTTGCTTACCACCCAACTATGATATCTTCCTACTTCCAATTCATTAGGCAAATCTTTAAATAAATTATTGCTTTTGTTAGTAGAAGTAAATTCAGGGTTAATAATTTTAATAGAAGTTGCAACACCATGATACACTTTGGTAAGATTGACAAGTGTTCCGCCAAAAGCTTCTGCTATTGCTTGATGCCCTAAACACACACCCAGAATAGATTTTGTGGCAGCATAATTTTTTATTAAAGGCAATAATAATCCTGCTTCGCTTGGAATACCCGGACCAGGAGATAAAATAATCTTATCATAATTTTTCACGGCTTCTAATTCAATTGCATCATTGCGAAATACATCTACTTTTTGGTGTAAAATTTTTTCAACCAGATGCACCAAATTATAAGTAAAAGAATCGTAATTATCGAAAATTAAAATTTTCATATTATATGGTTTCTGCGATAGCAATCGCTTTTTTTAATGCTCCTAATTTATTGTTCACTTCTTGCAGTTCGTTTTCCGGATTACTTGCTGCAACAATACCTGCACCTGCCTGATAAGTAAGCGTATTATTTTTACTTAAAAAAGTTCTAATCATAATGGCATGATTACAACTTGCATCAAAACCTATAAAGCCCAATGCACCGCCGTAATAGCTACGAGAAGTGGGCTCGTAACTATCAATTAATTCCATAGCCTTATACTTAGGAGCTCCGCTTAAAGTGCCCGCCGGAAAAGTTTTTGCCAATAATAAAAATGGATTAGTACCCTCCGGTACATTGCCCACTACTTCACTTACTAAATGAATAACATGACTATAATAATGAACTTGTTTATAATAATTTACGTGTACCGAATTACATAAACGACTTAAATCATTTCTTGCTAAATCTACTAACATTACATGCTCTGCATTTTCTTTCGCATCTTCTAATAAACGTTTTGTTTCCATTTCATCAACTTCATCATCTCCTGTTCTTTTAAATGTTCCTGCAATAGGATGCACTATTGCTTTATTGTTCTTTATTATAAGTTGACTCTCGGGTGATGAACCCATTAATTTATAATCGCCATAATCAAAGAAAAATAAGTATGGAGAAGGATTTACACTTCGCAATGAACGATAGACATTAAACTCATCTCCAATAAATTTTTGTTGAAATTGGCGACTAAGTACTATCTGAAACACATCGCCACGCAAACAACTTTGAATTCCTTTTTTTACCATATCAACATAAACGCTATCCGTCATATTGCTTAATTCATTTCCTTTTAAAGCAAAAGGAAATACAGGAATGTTTTTGCTTTTAATTAATCCATCTACAATATCAATCTCACTTTCTAATCCTTTAATTTTATTTTCACACAAATACAATTCATCTTTAAAATGATTAATAGCAATAACATATTGATACAACCTATAACGCATTAAAGGTATTGCTCCATCAATTTTATTTGCAGATTTTAGTTTAACTGTATCAAAAAACTGAACAGCATCATACGTTGTATAGCCATATAATCCTTGTGCATACTTAG
>JAKAJX010000299.1 GCA_021824855.1 Bacteroidota bacterium
TATTATGGATAACTCGCCTTATGCCCATCCAACCATTACAACCGAACTTAGCAATTACAATATATTTTATATACACGATGGAGAAAATAAAGGAATTGCAGAAAGACTAAATAGTGCTGCGAAAATGGCTTCTGACAAAGGATTTCAGTGGTTGCTAACAATGGATCAGGATTCATATTTTACCTACGAAGCAGTAAAAAAATATAAAGAGTACATACACGATTTTAATAACAAAGAATCAGTTGCTGCTTTTGGTGCATCATTTTCAAATGCAGAAATTACATCTACTATTTACCAAGAAGTTTCTTTATTAATCACCTCCGGATCTATTATCAATTTAAACGTTCTAAATACCATTGGAAATTTTGATGAAAATTTGTTTATTGATGAAGTTGATTCGGAATATTGTTATCGCTCCCGAATAAATCAATTCAAACTTATTGAATGTGCTACCATTCAATTACAACATCAACTTGGAGAGAATACAATTGCACGTTCTTTTAAATCAGGAAAGCTTTCTACAAGACGCCTTCATCAACCTATTAGAATCTATTATATTGTTCGTAACTATTTTTATGTTCGCAAAAAGTTACCTACACTTTCAACTGAAGAAAAAAAGCAAATGCAGCATAACTTATGGATTCATTTAAAGAACAATATTTTATATAATAAGAAAAGATGGCTTGTTTTTCAATATGCTTTTAAGGGTTATATCGACTATAAAAAGAATAAAATGGGTAAACTAAATAGATAAGTATTCTAAAAACAAATTCAGTCCTTTTTGCTTATCATCTGTAAGTGTATAACTAATGTTTTGGGTATAATATTTTTTCAAATCATACCAAGGAAAAGACACAGTTGCCAAAACTTCATCAATATGATTTACGCCATAAGCATTAGCTCGGTTAAAAGCATCAATAAAATCAGGATCCAATTTTTTATTGGCAACCCAAGCAGCAAAAACAAATGGCAAGCCGGTCATTTGCTTCCAAGCCAAAGCCAAATCGTAAGTGTATTTCGATACGTTTCTTTGCAATAACGCCCTATCGCCAATTACTACACCGGCCGTAACGCCGGAAATATGTTCAATAAAATCGGTACCGCCATCAATAAATTTCACTTCTTTTTTCCAAAAATTATTCAATAAAATTTTTGCAAGATTGACAGATGTTTTACTTTGATAATCTAATAAAACATTTTCTACATTTTCAATTGGCATATCGCTAAAAATGGCTACAGAAGCCACTTCGGCTTCTGAACCAATACAAAAATTGGTAATAATATGCGATTCTTTTAAATGCGGAATAACTGCAACAGGAACTAAGCCTATATCAATTTCATTAGTTAATAGCTGTGTGGCAATATTAGACGGATAATCTTCAATCAACTCTATATTACTCATTAATAAACTACTTCGCTTTACACCATAAATTAATGGCAGGGTATTTAAATAACTTACAGCTCCAATGCGTATTCTCTTGTTCAATTCATTTAATTTTGTATGCAAAGAAAAGAATTTTTGTGTTGCTGAAAATAGTAATCGCAGAGTTCATTATTCATTAATTACCAATTTAAAAAATGGAACTAACCAATTTAACTGCCATTTCGCCTATTGATGGCCGATACCGTAAACAAGTTTCACATTTAGACGAGTATTTCTCGGAATTTGCTTTAATTAAATACAGAGTATGGGTAGAGGTAGCTTATTTTTTACTTCTTGCAGATAAGAAATTTTTTAAACTATCGGCAAAAGAAAAACAAAAAATACAGCATATTGCCGATAATTTCAGTATCGCCGATGCAACACGAATAAAAGAAATTGAACAAACAACCAACCACGATGTAAAAGCCGTTGAATACTTTTTAAAAGAACAATTAACCAAATTAGCAATAACCGGATTGAATGAATGGATACATTTTGGTTTAACCTCGCAGGATATTAATAATACTTCTATTCCTCTTAGCTGGAAACATTGCATGGAGCAGGAATATTTGCCAACTGTTGTTAATTTACACAACCACTTATTTACCATTGCACAACAATGGAAAGATGTTTCTATGTTAGCCAGAACTCATGGCCAACCTGCGTCTCCAACTAAATTGGGTAAAGAAATAATGGTTTTTGTTGAAAGAATAGAAAATCAAATACACTTATTTTCTCACATTCCATATACAGCAAAATTTGGTGGTGCCACCGGTAATTTTAATGCACATGCCATTGCATTTCCATCAAAAAATTGGATACAATTGGGCAACGAATTTGTTGAAAACCATTTAGGGTTACAACGTTTACAGTTTACTACCCAAATTGAGCATTACGATAATTTAGCTGCTCACTTTGATAATATAAAAAGAATCAATAACATATTAATAGATATCTGCCGTGATATTTGGACCTATATCAGTATGGATTATTTTAAACAAAAAACCAAAAAAGATGAAGTAGGTTCTTCGGCAATGCCGCATAAAGTAAACCCAATTGACTTTGAAAATGCCGAAGGAAATTTAGGCGTTGCTAATGCTTTATTAGAACATTTTTCGGCCAAATTACCCATTTCTAGATTGCAAAGAGATTTAACCGACAGCACCGTGTTACGCAATATTGGCGTACCCATTGCACACACCATCTTAGCAATAAAATCTTTAACAAAAGGGTTAGACAAATTGGTATTAAACGAAAAAAAATTGAAAGATGATTTAGAAAATAATTGGGCTGTAGTAGCCGAAGCCATTCAAACTATTTTACGAAGAGAAAACTATCCAAATCCGTATGAAGCTTTAAAAGAATTAACCAGAGGAAAGGAGAAAATTGATAAAGAATCAATACATGGTTTTATTGCCACTTTAAAGGTAAGTGCTGCTATAAAAAAAGAATTGAAAGCAATAACACCCATCAATTATACAGGTGTTACTGCTGAAAAAATTTAATTTATTAGAAAAATACATTGGTAATTACTTTATTATTTTGCTACAGTTTGCACTTGCGTAGCAATCATATCGCTTACAATTTTTGCAGTACTACTAATGTATAAATCGCTTTTTACTCTTTTTAGCCAATCCTGGTATCTCTCTCCTTTAGATTTATCAGGATTATTATAAAATTTATCTTTATCTAATTTCATTACTTCTACATCCATATCAGTAGTAAGTTTAGCCAAACTGTTATTTTGCATAACAGTGGCTCTTTGTTTTTTCTGCTGTTGAATAAAAGTTCTAAAGTTTAAGCTAATTGGCTTATCCATATTTTTAGATAACCATTCTGTATTATTCTGTATTAAATTAAACTGTGTATTTTTTTTAATCTCACTATTTTCTTTTTTAATTACTTCATCCAAATTATCGGTTCCTTGCCAATATTGATAAGGAGATTTAGCAATTTCATCCCAAGGCAAAGCAGAATCATTATCTTTTTCTCGAATTT
>JAKAJX010000116.1 GCA_021824855.1 Bacteroidota bacterium
AAAAGTGAAAAGTAAGTACTTGCCACACCCGCAGAAAAAACAATTTGACCTATTATTTTATTAGTTTGATGCTGACGATATAAATGTATTAATTGAGCATCGCCGGTTCTTAGAAAAAGTTGTTTAAATTGTTTTGCACCCATGTATATGGTATCGTTATAAAAAATATTATACGGTTTGCCATTAGTAAAATAATTCATTTGCTTGGGGTTTATTTTAATTTGTGCATGCAAACACATTGAACCCATTAGCATAAAAACAAAAAATACATATACTCTATTCATAATTAAGCATTCAAATAATTTTCAAGTTCATGCATCATTTCGCTGCTACCAATAAATAATGGCGAGCGTTGATGCAAATCGGTTGGTTGAATTTCTAAAATTCTATTTTTACCATCAGTAGCTTTACCTCCGGCCATTTCAATAATAAATGCAAATGGATTACACTCATACATTAATCGAAGTTTACCATTGGGTTTATCGGTTGTTGCAGGATACATAAAAATTCCACCTTTAATGAGGTTTCTATGTACATCGGCAACCATACTTCCAATATATCGCTGCGTGTAAGGTCCTCCGGTATTTTTATCCTTTTTTTGGCAACCATCAATATATTTTCTTACCCCTTCGGCATATTGAAAGAAATTGCCATGGTTTACCGAATATATTTTGCCTGAAGGAGGACATTTAATATCGGGATGACTTAAACAAAATTCTCCAATGGCAGGATCTAAAGTAAATCCATTTACACCTCTTCTGGTTGCATATACTAACATGGTAGAAGAACCATACACAATATAACCTGCTGCAACTTGCCGTATTCCGGGTTGTAAAAAATCTTGTTTTTCACAAGGCGTTCCTATTGCAGTTATTCGCCTGTAAACTCCAAAAATCGTTCCTATAGAAATATTAACATCAATATTACCACTACCATCTAACGGATCGAAAGTAACAACATATTTACTATTATTGCTAACATCATCATTAAATACAATAATATCATCTAATTCTTCACTGCCAATACCTGCACAACTAATTCCATGCTGCAATACACCCATTAATTGATTATTGGCATATACATCTAATTTTTTCACATCTTCACCCTGTACATTTACCGCTCCTGCATCTCCCAAAATATCCACTAATCCGGCTTTATTAACTTCTACATTAATTCTTTTCGCTGCTAATCCAATATCTCTTAATAAACTGCTTAACTCGCCTGTTGCTGTAGGAAATTGTCTTAACTGATGAATGGTAAACTCATCGAGCGTTAAAATTTTTCTATTGATAAACATGGAAAAGAATTTTTATAAAGATAACAATAGAGCGGTTATGGAAATTACGAAATTATAAAAATTAAAACTTTGTTTTTCTACAACATTACCCAACTTATCTTTGCCGCCAATTAATAGAAAAATGAAAATTTTTAAATTCGGCGGAGCCAGCGTAAATAGTATTGAAAGAATTAAAAGTATGGCTGCCATTGTAGACCAATATTCCAATGAACAAATATTAATTATTGTTTCGGCAATGGGCAAAACAACCAATGCCTTAGAAAAAGTTGTTGAAGCTTTTTATGCCGGAAATAAAGAACAAGCCCTTCAATTATTCGATACAATAAAAAAACAACACCTTACTACATCGAAATATTTATTGGTAACTACCTTCAATCATTGCCTGGCTCAGTTAAGTGAATTTTTCACTGAAGTAGAATGGCTTTTGCACGATAAACCGGTAAGAGAATTTGATTATTATTATGATCAAATTGTTTCTATTGGTGAACTATTTAGTACTTCTATCATTAGTCATTATTTAAATGAAGTTGGCATTACAAATAATTGGATAGATGTACGCGACTTGGTAAAAACGGATAATAATTTTAGAGATGCTACAATAGATTTTATAGAATCATCCGATAAAATTAAAAAAGCTATACCTATTGATGGCAAAACCATGTATTTAACACAAGGCTTTATTGGCTGCACCGATGAAAATGAAAGTACCACATTAGGAAGAGAAGGCAGCGATTTTACTGCCGCCATATTTGCCAATATTTTAAATGCAGAAAGTGTAACTATTTGGAAAGATGTAGAAGGCGTAATGAATGCAGACCCCAAAGAATTTCCTGATGCACAACTTATTGAAGAATTAAGCTTTAATGAGGTAATAGAAATGGCCTATTATGGTGCTCAAGTAATTCATCCTAAAACTATTAAACCACTGCAAAACAAGCAAATACCTTTATTGGTAAAATGCTTTTTACAGCCTCATTTGCCAGGAACTATTATACACAATACCAAAAATAAAAATCTGCCACCGATTATTGTACATAAACAAAACCAAGTTTTAATTGAATTAGTTAGTCAAGATTTTTCGTTTGTTGGCGAAAAACACATGGCAGAATTGTACCAAATACTTGCCCATATTAAAATTAAGCCTAACCTTATTCAAACCGGTGCTATTAATATTCAAATTTGTTTAGACGATAAAGTGGAAAAAATTGATCAATTGGCTACAGCGGCTTCTACAATTTTTGATACCCATATTGAAAAAGGATTAAAATTATTAAGCATAAGGCATTATACTACCGATAGCATAGAGAATTTATTGAAAGAAAAAGAAGTTGTATTGGAACAAAAAACTAAATCTACCATTCAGGTATTGTATAAATAATTAGCTTAATTTAAAATGCACGGTAAATCTGTTAATATCGGGTTTAATAGCCGAGTAATCAAAAGTACCGGCATGTAATGATACAATACGATGCACTATTGAAAGACCTAAACCAAAACCTTTTACCGCAACTGCATTGCTGCCTCTAAAAAAAGGAACTTTTAATTTTTCTATTTCTGAAACAGAAAGATGCTGCCCATAATTATCTACCAACACATGAATATAATTATTACTCGCATCAATACTTAGCATTACTTTTTTATTAACTGAATATTGCCAAGCATTTTTAATTAAATTAGAAAAAGCCACTTTCAATAAAGCCTCATTTCCATGCAGCATCAAACCTTTTTCATCATCCGGAATATTAATAAAATCAAGGTCAATGTCAATTCCATTCAACATTCTTCTGGCACTTCCAATAGTTTCCATCAACACTTCATCTATTCTAACTAATGGCCATTGATTAGTAACATTAATTCTCTCGTATTGCGATAACAATAATAAAGAATTGGTTAAATCAATCATTGCAATTTGATCATCACGCAAGGAAGATAATAAGGTACGATATTCATCTTCAGAAAGATTTTTTCCCAATGCTAATTCGGTTTGAGCAAGCATAGTAGCCAATGGTGTTCTTAACTCATGCGAAGCATGATGAACAAAATTCTTTTGCGATTCGAAAGATTGATTTAACCGCTCAAGCATTGCATTAAAGCTTTTAGCAATTTGGTATAATTCATCCCGATGTTTTCCTTCATTCAATCGGTCGGTTAAATTCAATTCGGTAGTTTTTTGCATTTGTGCACTTAAACTCATTAAGGGTCGAAATAAAGATTGTACAAACAAGTACGAAACAAATGCCGTTAATATTATTCCCAATAACATTATCCAAAGTAAAAACCACTGTAAAAAGTGTTGCCTTTGCAATCCATTTTTATCAATTGCAGAAACAATAAAAAAATATTTATCTCCAACATTAATAGCTATGCCATTTCTGTTGCCATCAATAAATCTATACTCTTGGTTTGATAAAGCAATAGCCTTATCAAATACTGAATGATAGGTATTTAAGTTAATTGAGGATGGCTCTGTATATAATATATTTTTAGAAGAATCAAATAAAATCAGTTCTTCTTCGTAATAAGAGTTTCGATGAATATTGAGTTGCTGTAATAATAATTTCGATGAATCGGGTTTTAAATTATTAATAGCATTATACTGATCGTACAACAAAATACCTTCATCTCGTAATCTTCTATAAAAATCGGTAGTTCTGTATCGAACATAAAAAACATAAATACCTGAAGAAATAATCAGTAATAATATTGAAACAAAAATGGTAAAAGTTATTGTAAACTTAAGCTTCAAGCTCATATAAATTATTTAATGAAATAACCAAAGCCCGGCTTTGTTTGAATGAGTTTTTCTTCAAATGGTTTATCTATTTTATTTCGCAAAAAACTAATATACACTTCTATAGTATTGGTTCCAGTATCGAAACTTAAATCCCATACTTTTTCTAATATTTCTTGTTTCGAAATTACTTTTCCTCTGTTTTGAGATAGCAAAACCAACAATGCAAATTCCTTAGCAGTAAGTGGAATTTCGGTACCGGAACGACTAACAGTTTTGGTTAAGAAATCAATATGCAAATCTTCTACATCTAAAAAAGCAAGTTGAGGTTCCGGAGTATCTGTTCTTTTAATAGAAACTTTTATGCGTGCAAATAATTCATCAAAATGAAAAGGCTTAACAATATAATCATCTGCTCCTAAATTAAAAGCGTCCATTTTATCTTGTATTTCGCCTAAAGCAGTTAGCATAATAATGGGCACAGTTTTATTACTTAATCTAAACTCTTTGCATAAGGCCAATCCATTTTTATAGGGCAAATTAATATCGAGTAATATTAATGAGTATTGGTTTTGCCTAAATAGCTTTTCTGCAACCTGACCATCATAAGCTACATCGGTTGGAAAACCACGTCGTGTAAGTTCTTCTTGAATTACTTGACTAAGTTTTGGTTCATCTTCTGCCAAAAGTATCCTGTAACTTTTTTCCATTATTTCGGTTTTAAATTTTAAAAAGCTGAATAACTACTTTGGTAAAGTAATAATTATTCAGCTAATATAAACAAGACAGGATTATACTGTTTATTACAGTTATTAAACGCCAAGTAAATCATTTTATTGCAATTGCTTTATTGTTCCACTTCCTGCTATGTGTTGTTCAACTGAAGCTTTTCCTTTATAATACACATCGCCACTTCCCGCAATATGTACATCTAATTTATTATCGGCAAATACGCGTACATTGCCACTTCCGGCAATATGCACAGATGCATTTTCCGATTTTAGATTTTCGCCTTTAAAATCTCCATGTCCAGCAATTTTTATTACCAAGTCTTTTGTTTCTCCACTAAGGTTTATATTTCCACTTCCGGCAATTTCTGCCAAAATTTTTGGAGCATCTAATAATAAAGTTGCATCGCCACTTCCTGCAATTTTTAATTCAATAGCCGAATTGGTACTAAATTTATCATTAGAAAAAATATTACCGCTTCCTGCCAATGTAACCGATTCAAGTCGGTTGGTAGTAACAATGACTTTTATTTTATTCGAAGGTATAAGATTGCAATGTTTTTTAGATCGAATAACCAACCAATCGTTTTCATTACGAGTAATTAAATAAGGCAAAATATTTTCATCCGTTTCTATAGTAACAGATGGTGTAGCACCATTTACTATTTCAACATCAAAACTTCCTGCTAATTTTATTTTATCGGCAAAAGCAATATTTCTTTTTTCGGAAGAAATAGTTCCATCTCCTTGTATTCTTCTGCCCAGAATTAAATCGCAAGAAGAAAAAAATAAAGAACCAAACAGTAAAATAAGCGTTAGTTGTTTCATGCTATGAATTATTTCACCAAGTTAGATAAAAAATTATAAAATTTAAACCGTTCTTAGTTACAAGCAACCATTAATCAAACTAAATTAATTTATCTTCGCTGCATGACCGAAAAAATACTCATCCTCGATTTTGGAAGCCAATACACTCAATTAATTGCACGTGCTGTTAGAGAAGCAAATGTATATTGTGAAATTATTCCGTATCACAAAAAAATTTCTTTTCCGGATGATACCATAAAAGGGATTATTTTAAGTGGTTCTCCTTTTAGTGTAAACGACGAAAATGCTCCAATTGTGGATGTTCTTTCTTTTATACAATTTGTTCCGGTTTTAGGTATTTGCTATGGAGCACAATTGACTGCAAAAGTTTTTGGTGGAAGAGTTGATAAAAGTAATAAAAGAGAATATGGACGAGCAATCATGCTGCAACAAAAAGAAGATTTATTATTACAAAACATAAGTAACGCTACACAGGTTTGGATGAGCCACAGCGATTCTATTGCTGCATTGCCTGATGGTTTTGATATATTGGCAACCACCGAAAGTATTCCTATCGCCGCATTTAAACAAAAATCGAATAATGGAACTACTAAAGATTTATACGGCTTACAATTTCATCCGGAAGTATATCATTCTACCGAAGGAAAAAAAATCATCCATAATTTCTTAACGAATATTTGTTCATGTAAACAAGATTGGACGCCGGCTAATTTTATTCAAGAAACAGTAGAACAACTTAAACAATTAATTGGCAATAAAAAGGTAATTATGGCTTTAAGTGGTGGCGTAGATAGCACTGTTGCGGCAACACTTATTAGCAAAGCTATTGGCAAGAATCTTTATGGCATTTTTGTAGATAATGGAGTACTTAGAAAAGATGAATTTGAACAAGTAATTGAAACTTACAAACAACTCGACTTAAATGTAAAAGGTATTAATGCCAAAGAACATTTTTACACAAAATTGGCAGGCAAAACAGATCCTGAAGAAAAAAGGAAAATTATTGGTAAAACATTTATCGAAATATTTGATATCGAAGCTCATAAAGTAGAAGGCATTGAAATGTTAGGTCAAGGTACTATTTACCCCGATGTAATTGAAAGCATTAGTGTTCATGGACCTTCCCAAACAATTAAATCGCATCATAATGTGGGAGGATTACCCGATACAATGAAATTAGATTTGGTTGAACCTTTACGTTTTTTATTTAAAGATGAAGTAAGAAAAGTGGGTGCAGAATTGGGTATTCCGCATGAATTACTATCTCGGCATCCTTTTCCCGGACCAGGTTTAGCTATTAGAATTTTAGGAGAAGTTACCGAAGAAAAAGTAAAATTATTACAAGAAGCAGATACCATTTATATCAATGCATTAAAACAATATGATTTATATAATAAAGTTTGGCAAGCCGGAACAATTTTATTACCCGTAAAAAGTGTAGGAGTTATGGGCGATGAAAGAACCTACGAGTTTACAGTAGCTTTACGTGCTGTAACCAGCGTTGATGGAATGACTGCAGATTGGGCTCATTTACCTTTCGACTTTTTAGCTGCTATTTCTAATGAAATTATTAATAATGTTCGAGGAATTAACAGAGTAGTATATGATATTAGCAGTAAGCCTCCGGCAACTATTGAATGGGAATAATACTATCCATTAACCTATACATTTCTTTAATGAAAACTACACATTATTCTGCCGGTATTTTTACGCTTTCATTACTTTGTTTATTATCATCAATTAAAGTATTCTCTCAGCAGCATCAATTAAAGGTTGCTGTATTTGCTCCTATTTACATAGATTCTGCATTTTTGGGAAATAATTTTAAATTCACAAATGCTACCGCACTTCCTAAAAATATGTTGCCCGGGTTAGATTTTTATAATGGTATTACACTTGCCATAGATTCGTTACAAGCAGAACATATTCAAGCCGAAGTTCTATTTTACGATACCAAAGATGATGCACAACCCATAAGCAATATTCTTAAAAAAAGTGAGATGAATGAGGTATCTCTTATCATTGCATCATTCACCAATAATAAAGAAATGAAGCCTTTGGCCGATTTTGCTGCTACTAAAAAAATACCACTTATTTCTGCCACTTTCCCTAATGATGGGGGCATCGTTAATAATCCCTATTTTATCATTCTTAATTCAACCTTAAAAACGCATTGCGAAAGTTTGTATAAATATTTGCAACGATATTATGCTACCGAAAATATAGTATTATTGAAACGAAAAGGATTGATTGAAGATTTTATACAAACTGTTTTTACACAATCCGGCAAAACAACGCCAGGTATTCCGCTTAAAATTAAACCTGTACAATTGAATGATACATTTACCGCTCAAGAACTATTAAATAATTTAGATAGCAATAGAAAAAATGTACTTATTTGTGCCACTATGAATGAAGCCTTTGCTGTAAATACAGTAAAAATTTTAAGTACTGCTTCATTACAATATACAACTACTGTTGTTGGAATGCCGAATTGGGAAAACATAAAAGAATTAGATAACACCGGTTGCAAGGACGTTGATATTTTTTATTCAACTCCTTATTTATTTTCAAGGGCAGATAAAGAAGTAAATAAATTTATTGCTACGTATAATGCTACGTTCTCAGCCAATCCCAGTGAATGGGCGTTTAAAGGCTTCGAAGCAATGTATCATTTTACCAAAATAGTTTTAGATTACGGAGAATTATCTACCCATTTCTTATCCGAAAAAAAATATAAACTATTCAACGACTTTTCTATTCAGCCGGTATATAATAAATACAACAAGCTGTCGATAAATTATTTCGAGAACAAAAAACTATATTTTATTAAAAAGAATAGCGGCAAAATTAAATTGATTAATTAATTGCATTAAACAGCAAAGCTGGTTCCGCAACCACAAGTTTTTGTTGCATTAGGATTTTGAAAAGTAAACCCACGGCTATTAAGTCCATCTTGCCAATCTATTTCCATTCCATATAAATACAATTGATGGCTATTACTCATAATAAATTCTATTCCATCCACTACATACAATTCATCTTCATTATTTTTCGCATCAAACCCTAAAATATACGTCATACCACTACATCCGCCTCCTTTAACACCCACTCTCAAATATTGATTTTGTTTACATTCTCCCCTACTAATTAATCTTCTTATTTCTTCAACAGCGTGATTAGTAAACTTTATAGGAATAACAGTTTCTATATTCATAAATACACTATTTGCTATCAAAAATACAAATCATTTTCTTTCCCATATCATTTCTCATTTTCGGATAAGGAAAAGATTAACTACTGAAGGTTTACTATAAATTTGTACAAAACAATACGAATGGATAATTACAGTTATTTTTTTATAGCAGCACTATTTATTTTTTTAGCAGGTTCTTTTGCCTATCTTTTTAAAAGAAAAAAAAATGCACCAATCGGCGAATCTTTAATCAATTCAAAACAATTGCAATTGCAGGCTTATGAAAGAATGTTATTGTTAGTTGATAGAATAGCATTGCCTAATTTAGTATCGCGACTAAACAATAGTGAATTATCTGCAAAAGAGATGCAATTATTGCTTACTCAAACTATTAAACAAGAATATGATTATAACATTACACAACAAATTTATGTTAGTAACGATGTGTGGACGGTTATTAAAAATTTAAAAGAACAAAATATTTACCTCATCAACCAAGTTGCAGCTATGTTGCCAATAACCGCTACTGCATTTGATTTGAACAAAAAAATAGTAGAATTTATAGGAACAGATGAAAAAGGAAAACTTAATGAAGCCGTTAGTAAAGTAATAAGTTTTGAGGCAAAAAAATTATTATAACATTTATAGAACGATTGACATGCTAAAAACTAAAAAAACTACAGATTCCGGAATTGAAATACAAGAAGTGTATACACCTTCCATGTTGCACAAATCAGATATAGAACTGCCCGGCAAATGGCCTTTTACTCGTGGCGTTCAACCGGATATGTATCGTGGTAAATTATGGACAATGCGCCAATATGCCGGATTTTCAACAGCAGAAGAAAGCAATAAAAGATATCATTACTTATTATCGCAAGGGGTAAGTGGGTTAAGTGTAGCATTCGATTTGCCTACTCAAATTGGTTATGATAGCGATCATGTATTAGCCGAAGGTGAAGTAGGAAAAGTAGGCGTTTCTATTAATAGCATTGAAGATATGCAACGTTTATTTAAAGATATTCGATTAGAAGACATTTCTACCTCAATGACTATTAATTCTACAGGATTTATCTTGTTAAGTTTTTATGTAGCATTAGCCAAACAACAAAGTGCCAATTTAAAAATGTTATCGGGTACAATTCAAAATGATATTTTAAAAGAATATGCTGCACGCGGCACTTACATTTATCCGCCCAAACCTTCTATGCGTATTATTACAGATATTTTTGAATGGTGTACCAATGAATTACCTAAATGGAATACCATCTCCATATCTGGATATCATATTCGCGAAGCAGGAAGCACAGCCGTACAAGAAATAGCTTTTACTTTAAGCAATGGCAAAGCCTATGTAAAAGCAGCATTAGAAAAAGGGTTAGATATCAATGTTTTTGGTAAAAGGCTCTCCTTCTTCTTTAATGCTCACAATAATTTGTTTGAAGAAGTAGCCAAATTTCGTGCTGCAAGAAGAATGTGGGCAAAGATGATGAAAGAGTTAGGTGCAACAGATGAAAAAGCCATGATGCTTCGTTTTCATACTCAAACAGGGGGCAGTACTTTAACTGCTCAGCAACCCTTAAATAATGTATCGCGGGTAACTATTCAAACATTGGCGGCAGTTTTGGGTGGCACACAAAGTTTGCATACCAATAGTTTTGATGAAGCTCTTAGTTTACCTACGGAAGATAGTGCCCGAATTGCATTAAGAACACAACAAATTGTAGCTTATGAAAGTGGCGTAACGGATACAGTAGATCCACTGGCGGGGAGTTATTTTGTTGAATCGCTTACTAATGAGGTGGAACAAGAAGCATGGAATTTAATTGCTAAAATTGATGCAATGGGCGGTAGCGTAAATGCAATTGAACAAGGATTTATTCAGGATGAAATTGCACGAAGTGCGTATAAATACCAGCGACAAATAGAGCAAAACGAAAAAATAATAGTTGGGGTAAATAAATTTGTAGCGGATAAAGAAGAAAAAGTTCCTGGACTAAAAATTGATGACAATATTAGATCTGTACAAATAGAACGATTACAAAAATTGAAAGCAGAAAGAAATACCGAAACTGCTGAAAAAGCTTTATTGAACTTATCAATTGCTGCTAAAGAAAATACCAATATAATGCCTCACGTATTGTATGCGGTTGAAAATAATTGCACATTAGGTGAAGTAGCAGATACTTTAAGAAATGTTTTTGGCGAGTTTAAATAAAATTATTCATTTACATCAATAGCTGAATTGCTAAAAAAATGATGCAAACAATTTCCATTATCCTATATTTATCTCTCGTTTCAGAACAGTAAGTTTATTAATTTCAATTGTAATTTTTTTATGAGAAAACTATTGCTAACTTTTTTCTCTCTGGCATTATATTTTATAACAACTGCTCAACCAGTTTTTATAAAAGACAGTTTAAATGAATATATTCAACAAGGGATGAAAGATTGGAATATTCCCGGATTAGCTATTGCAATTGTAAAAGATGGTAAAATTATTTTCATGAAAGGCTATGGAGTTCGAGATGTTATAAATCAAGAACCGGTGAATGAAAATACTTTGTTTATGATTGCCAGTAACAGCAAACTTTTTACTGCAACAGCTTTAGCTCAATTAGAACATGACAAAAAACTATCGTTAAACGATAAAATTATCAGCTATTTTCCCGATTTTAAATTGTATGATGAACATACCACCCAATTAGTTACCATAAAAGATATGCTATCGCATCACTTGGGTACTAAAACATTTCAAGGTGATTTTTCTTTTTGGGATAGTAAATTAAGCCGAAAAGAAATTATGTATAAAATGAGATATCTACAACCAGCCGGCGAATTTAGAGTTGATTATGGTTATTGCAATAGTTGTTTTTTAACTGCCGGCGAAATCATTCCAAAAGTTACAGGAAAACCATGGGAAGTATATATTTACGATAGCATTATTACACCATTGGGAATGGTTAATACACATACATTAGGCTATGGAATGGCACAAATGCCTAATGCTGCCAAGCCTTATTCTACTTCATTTACCAACCATTTAACCGAATTGCCTTATGATATGGTCGATAACCTCGCTCCTGCCGGAAGCTTGGTTAGTTGTGTTAGCGATATTGCCAAATGGTTAATGCTTCAATTAGATAGTGGCCGTTATCAAGGAAAAACTATTTTACCTTGGAGCATTTTGCAAAAAACCAGAGATATTAGCACTGCCATTTCAAGCAGAAAAAGTGCTTACTTGCCAACTCATTTTTCGGGTTATGGCTTGGGTATTTTTGAAAACGATTATGCCGGTAAACAAGTCTTTTCTCATACCGGTGGCGCTTTTGGTTTTGTAACCAATACTTGCTTTGTTCCTGAAGAAAAATTAGGAATTACCATTCTAACCAATCAAGATAATCAGCAGTTTTTTGAACTATTGCGGTATCAAATTTTAGATGCTTATCTTGGTGTTGCTTATACCAATAGAAGTAAACAATTTTTAAATGGATTTATGCATCATCAGGCAGATAATTCTGCAACAATTAAAGCTCTACAAAAAAGAGTTGTGGGCAATACAACTCCTCTTCCTATCAAAGCATATACAGGCACTTACGAAAATGAGTTATACGGAACAATAACCATTACGGCTAAAGAAAATAATTTGTATGTTAAATTCAATAATCATGCAAATTTATCGGCGACTTTACAATACATGGATCACAATGATTGGTTACTGACTTACAACAATATTGCTTTCGGAATATTTGCTACAAATTTTATTACTGAAAATAATAAAATTGTTGCTGTTTCAATTAAAGCAAGCGATTTTGTTGAATACGATCCCTATACTTTCACTAAAAAAAATGATAGCAATGAATAAGAAAATACTGTTGATTCTCTTAATCACATTACCACTGATCTCTTTTGAACAAACAATTGAAGCAAGCATTAATAAAAATGCTCTCGCTATTAACGATTCGGTAATTGCATGGAGAAGATATATTCATCAAAATCCAGAATTATCTAACAGAGAATTTAAAACTGCTGCATTCATTGCTGCTCATTTAAAAGCATTAGGATTGGATGTAAAAACAGGCATTGGAAAAACAGGCGTTGTTGGTATTTTAAAAGGTGGCAAACCCGGACCGGTAGTGGCATTGCGAGCCGATATGGATGCTTTGCCTGTAGTAGAAAGAGTGAAAATACCATTTGCCTCAAAAGTTACCGGTGAATACAACGGACAAAGCGTTGGAGTAATGCATGCCTGTGGACATGATAGCCATGTTGCTATTTTATTAGGAACTGCAACAGCCTTAACCAAAATGAAAAACGATGTTCCCGGAACAGTAGTATTTATTTTTCAACCAGCCGAAGAAGGTCCTCCGGGCAATGAAGAAGGCGGTGCTCCTTTAATGATTAAAGAAGGTGTAATGGACAATCCGAAAGTTGATGCCATATTTGGTTTACATATTAATTCGCAAACCGAAATAGGAAAAATTCGTTACAAATCAGGCTCAACAATGGCATCCAGCGATTGGTTTACAATTAAAATTAAAGGAAAACAAACGCATGGTTCTCAGCCTTGGGCCGGTATTGACCCTGTAGTTGTTGCAGCTCAAATTATTAATGGATTACAAACTATTGTAAGTAGACAAGAAGATTTAACAAAAGCTCCGGTAGTAATAACAGTAGGAAAAATTTATGGCGGGGTTCGCTCTAATATTATTCCCGAAGAAGTTACATTAGAAGGAACTATTAGAACATTGGATAGTAAGATGCAAAAAGACGTGCACGAAAGAATTAAAAAAACGGCTATTAACATAGCAGAAGCTTCAGGAGCAACTGCTGAAATTAGTATTGATACCAAAACAGAAGTAACTTATAATAATCCCGAATTAGTGAAAGATGTGTTACCTTCATTAGAAACTGCAGCGGGAAAAAATAATGTAATTGCTACAGATTGGACAACAGGCTCTGAAGATTTTTCTTATTTTGGCGATAAAGCTCCTGCTTTCTTTTTCTTTTTAGGAGGTATGCCTAAAGGAATGGATCCAAGAAACGCTCCTCCACATCATACACCTGATTTTTATATTGACGATAGTATGTTGTATGTGGGAATTAAAGCTTTTTGCAATATTATTTTCGATTATGCCAAAGTTAAAAATATTAAATCTTAACAATATCGTTTTTGATAGCATATAATACCAACCCAACTCTTGATGTGGCACCTAACTTTTCAAACAGTGCATCTCGGTAACCATCAACTGTTCTGGGACTAACATTCATATCGTCTGCAATTTCTTTATAGCTTTTCTCAGAACAACACAACTGAAGAAAAGCTAATTCTTTTTCGTTAAACATCATATCGGCAGGTTTTATATCTGCACTCATATTATTTTTCCAACTACCATTAAAAAACTCGTTAAAATAATATCCTTTATTATATACATCTAAAATACATTGCTGCAATTCCGATGGCTCACAATCTTTTAATAAATAGCCTTTAGCACCATTCTTCAGCATTCGAATAACAATCATATCGTTCTTCATCATACTAAGGGCAATTACTTTTATATTAATATTATTCATTTTAAGATATTTGGTTGTTTCCAGCCCGTCCATCACCGGCATGGTAACATCCATCAATACCACATCCGGTAAATCATTTACATCAATACTATCAATAAATTCTTTCCCATTATTTGCCTCTAATACTACTTCAAAATGTTTTAACATGCCAAGCAAAACAGCAAGGCTTTTTCTTAATACTACATGATCGTCAACCAATGCTACTTTTATCATATCAGTTTTTAAAAATGAGTTTAATACGAGTTCCTTTTCCCGTCGCTGTATCAATAATAATTTTAGCGTTTATCTTCTTGGCTCTTTGTTGTATACTTTGCAATCCCATTCCATTATTTGTACTCACACTGTTTATATCAAATCCTTTTCCATCATCATCTATATAGATATGTATCCATTCATTTTCATCGAAAATAGTAATACCTATATTTTTAGCTTCGGAGTGTTTTATAATATTGTTTAATATTTCCTGCACCATTCTATAAACAAATATTGTTTTGTTTTTATCAATTACTTCATTTGTAATTGACGATTGAAAAGAAATAGTATAAATACCCGTTTTTTTAAGCTGATTAATTTCGTGCTGAATGGTAGCTAATAATCCGTTTTCAACTAACTTATCGGCATAATAGCTTGCTGTTAAATCGCGTAAATCTACAATAGCTTTACTCACCAAATCTTTGATAGTTAGGAGCATTGTATTTTCGGTGTTTTGAAAAGATAAAATGTTAAGATTAAGTTTAGCAAGACTAAGAACCTGACCAACATTATCGTGAATTTCTTGGCTGATTTTTTTGAGTGTATGATCTTGAATTTCTATTTGAGATTGTAATAATTGTTGATGAAAACTTAATTCTTGTTCTTGTTTTTCTATTAATATTTTTCGCTTTCTTCTAATGAAATTAGCAATTACCATAATCATCAATAATCCAAATAAGATGATAAATAAAACAGTTACGGTAATGGCTAATAAGATGTCGTTGTTTTTGGTTTCCATACAATCAATGCAATTGCTATGCAACTATATAAAAATACGCTTAATATTTGGGTGAAAAAAGTATGTACGGGTGTATCGAATATATATACTTTATTTTTTGAAGTAAATGGGTGTAACGTAATTACAATACTATATCCCGAATAAAAAAGCAAAACACCCGAAGCAATCCAAAACCCCGATTTATGTACTAAAAGCTCTTCTAAATTATCATTAATAAATTCGGTATACAAATAATAACAGGCAATGCCACTTAAAAACATTCCTGAAACAATACGTATTTTATAACTATCCTCAACTGAATCTGAAATAAAAAAATGATTATATAAAATAAGCAGTAAAATAAGCAATAAAAAAGTAAGTAATATTTTTTTTAAATATCGTTTACCAATTCTAAATACATTATAAAATATATAGCAATAAAAAAAGTTACTTGCAATTTGATACGTTAAATGAAAATAGGTTGGAGCCGTTTTAGTTGTATAGCCAAAATAAATGTCAATACTTTCTACAAAAACAATATAAAATAAGTAAATGCCTATCCATTGCATAAATGTGCGTTTAGTTTTTTTATAGGTAACTAAAAACGTAATCAATGCAACCATCTGAAAAATTACCGCAATATGCCAATGCATAACATTGAAATTTTGATAAAAATAGACGAATGTTATAAAAATAAAAAAACGGTACCAAGTTTCGATACCGTTTTTTAACCCAATTTAAAATTATTATACCAACCCTTTGGCACTTAAATATCTTTCTGCATCCAATGCTGCCATACATCCGGTTCCGGCTGCTGTAACAGCTTGTCTGTAATGTTTATCCTGTACATCTCCGGCTGCAAATACACCTTCAATATTTGTTTTTGAAGTTCCCGGAATTGTTTTAATGTAACCTGTTTCATCCATATCAATAAATTCTTTAAAAAGATCACTATTGGGTTGATGACCAATTGCCACAAAAAATGCACTTACTTTTATTTCAGTTTTTTCTCCGGTTTGTGTGTTCTTTAATCTAACTGCTTCTACTCTGTTTTCACCAAGTATTTCATCGGTTTCGCTATTCCAATGAATGATAATGTTAGGTGTATTAATTACTCTATCCTGCATTATTTTACTGGCTCGCATTTGGTCTCTTCGAACAACCATATTTACTGTAGTACAAAGTTTCGACAAATACAAAGCTTCTTCGGCGGCAGTATCTCCAGCTCCTACAATAGCTACATCTTTCCCCTTAAAGAAAAAACCATCGCAAACAGCACAAGCACTTACGCCCATTCCATTTAATTTTTGTTCGCTCGGTATGCCTAACCATTTTGCAGAAGCACCGGTAGCAATAATAATTGCGTTGGCTTCAATTATTTTTTCATCATCTATCCAAACTTTATAGGGTTGAGATGAGAAATCTACTTTTGTAGCAATACCATATCGTATATCAGCACCCATTCTTACTGCTTGTTTTTCAAAATCAATCATCATTTCAGGACCTTGAATACCATTGGCATAACCCGGATAATTTTCTACTTCAGTAGTAATAGTTAATTGTCCGCCGGGCTGAATTCCTTGATATAAAACAGGTTTTAAGTTTGCTCTTGAAGCATAAATAGCTGCAGTATAACCCGCAGGACCAGATCCAATAATTAAAACAGATACTTTTTCGTTCAATTCGTTCAACATATTTCTTTTTTAGATTGTAAAAGTAAATATCATTTTGAGAACCATTTGTGATGTTTTTCACAAGCAATTGTAATTGGGGATAATATTTCTATTACACAAAAAAACCTTTGAAAAATTTCAAAGGTTTTGAGTTTTACTTACAATGCCTTACTATCCCAAATATGCTTTCAAAGCGTTGCTGTATCTTGCTTTTTGCAAACGCTTGATGGCTCTTTCTTTAATTTGGCGAATACGCTCTTTGGTTAAATCGTATTTCATACCAATTTGCTCAATTGTAACGCCATTTTCTCCATCTAATCCAAAATATGCATTTACAATTTCGGCTTCTCGTGGACTTAATGATTTTAATACTCTGCGAATTTCTTCACGTAAAGAATCTTTCATTACATCATCATCGGTATCATCACTTCCTTCTAATAAATCGCCCATAGCTACATCTTCGGCTTCATGAACCGGTGCATCTAAAGAAGTATGACGTGTGTTACTTTGGAAAATATTATTAATTTCAGTTTCACTCATTTCCAAAATTTCGCTTAACTCTTCTGTTGATGGTTCACGTTCATGTTCTTGTTCAAAAGCCATGTATGCTTTATTGGCTTTATTATAGGTTCCGATTTTGTTTTGAGGCAAACGAACCAATCTACCTTGCTCTGCCAATGCCTGTAAAATAGATTGACGAATCCACCATACGGCATAAGAAATAAATTTAAATCC
>JAKAJX010000307.1 GCA_021824855.1 Bacteroidota bacterium
ATCTTATCCAACCAACGAAAAACTAAATCAGTTATTCCCCAATAAACTGGTGTATATCACCCGTGTTGATGGGCACGCAGCTATCTGCAATCAAAAAGCATTTGACATTGCAAAAGTAAAAGCCAATCAAAAAATAAATGGCGGAGATGTAGAAACAATAAACGGAAAATTAACCGGCGTTTTAATTGATAACGCAAAAGAATTGGTGAGCAATTTTATTCCTCAATTATCGAAAGAAGATTATGCAAAAAGATTAATTGCAGCCGAAAAAAATTGTTTTGCTGTTGGCTTAACAACCATTACCGATTGCGGATTAAATTATAAAGATGTTGATGCCATTGATGCATTACAAAAAAATGGAAAACTTAATATGCGATTGTATGTAATGCTGAGTGATGACAAAGAAAATTTTGATCGCTATTTACCAAAAGGTCCGTACAAAACCGATAAACTTTTTGTACATGGTTTTAAGTTTTATGCCGATGGTGCTTTGGGTAGCCGAGGTGCCTGTTTGTTGCAACCTTATACCGATAGAAAAGATTGGAGAGGATTTTTATTAAATACAAAAAGTCATTACGATTCAATGGCTGCAATATTGGCCAACACGGAGTTTCAGATGTGTACACATGCCATCGGCGATTCGGGTAATAGGCAAATTTTAATAACGTATAACAAAGTATTAAAAGGAAAAAATGATAAGCGTTGGCGAATAGAGCACGCACAAATAATTAATGAAAACGATTTTAATTTATTCGGTCAATCATCCATTATTCCATCTGTTCAGCCCACACATGCCACCAGTGATATGTACTGGGCCGAGGAACGTTTGGGAAAAGAAAGATTAAAAGGTGGTTATGCTTACAAACAACTTTTGCAACAAAATAATTGGATACCGCTGGGAACAGATTTTCCGGTAGAAGATATTTCTCCATTTAAAACATTTTTAGCTGCCGTAGCAAGAAAAGATGCCAAAGGATTTCCTGCTAATGGCTTTCAAAAAGAAAATGCATTAACCAGAGAAGAAACGATTAGAGGCATGACCATTTGGGCAGCCAAAGCAGATTTTTTAGAAAATGAAATTGGCAGTTTAGAAAAAGGGAAAAAAGCAGATTTCATAATTCTAAACAACGATTTAATGCAAATTCCCGAATCTGATATTCTTACTACAAAAGTAATTGCCACATTTGTTGGTGGAAAAAAAGTGTTTGGCAACTAATCAATAAAATGATATTCCTTATATCAAATATTACTACAATAACAAATGGATAGAAATTGTAGTAAATAAAAATTCTATTGAGTATTATTTAATTTTTTATTAGAAAACAATATTGCCATTAGCCATAAAAACAAGTAAGGAAAAGGCGTAAAACTCCATGAATAAAAGGAAGCTAAAAAATTCCATAAATTTTGTGGTAAAATATAATTAAACAGTAATAAAGGCAACAGCCTTATACCGCCAACAAGCAATACAACTACATTAAACACTATCCATACTTGTTTTGGCCATGCTGCTTTAAGATATTTCAACCCAATATATCCCATAGCAAAAAGAAACAAAACATAAAACCCTCTATTAATTGCTCTTAACAGATAATGCTTTTCACTATAAAAATATTCATGCAATCTTCCTTCCATAAAAAATGCTTCCTCTACCCATGCAAATAAAAGCATCAATACAAAAACTAAAAAAGGAATATATTGTTTGTAGTTTTTACTCATGCTGCATTTTTTGCTTTACATAAATAACCCATATTCCAAAAATTACTGCATACACAACTACTTTAAAAATATAATGATGTGCAATATTAGCAGCATTAAAGTGATACATATTCATAACAGCTAATGCAGCCAACCTACTTATATTTACGGCATAAATAATAACAATACCGGCAACAGAGAAAATGATAATTTTTTTTATAGGTCCGGAGAAAGCAATTAGAAATCCAACATAAAGTATATATAATTCCAATGCATTACAACCATCTGCTATTCCAACAATTTTTTTGCCGTTTAAAGACACATAATCCATACAGCCAATTTCATTATTTAGTTCCGGAATAGGGTTACAAACTTCTTGTATGGTAAGCATACTTTGGGGATAGAAGCGTTGTAATAGCCATTCTGCTCCGGCTCCGCTAAAATGAGTAAGCGGTGCGTCAATAATTCTTCCTTGAAATAAGAATAAATGATAAATCAGTTTCCAAATAATAAAAATAAATAAGGCTCTTTTTAAAAAAGTTTGTACTTCATTTGGAATAGACCCCCAAGTGTTTTTTAAATATTGAATTACATTCATTTGTGGTAGTAATTAAACTGCTTATTGTTGTTCTAATAATACGGTTGCATAAGCTATTAATCCTTCTTCTCGCCCAACAAATCCCATATTCTCGGTGGTAGTTGCTTTAATTGAAATATCTTTTATACTGATGCAGCAAATTTCTGAAATTACTTGTTGCATAGATGCAATATAAGCACGTATTTTAGGAGCTTGCAAACAAACGGTACTATCAATATTGCCAATTTTATATCCTTCTTTCTGAATTAATTCCATTGTTTTTTGCAGCAATATTTTACTATCAATATTTTTATATTTCATTTCTGTATCGGGGAAGTGAACACCAATATCGCCCAAGCCGGCAGCACCCAATAAAGCATCGCAAATAGCATGTAATAATACATCGGCATCGCTATGCCCTAATGCACCCTTTGAGTGGGGTAAAAGTACGCCACCAATCCACAAATCTCTTCCCTCAATTAACTGATGAAAATCAACTCCAAATCCAATACGCATAATACTTACTTTATATTGTAATGATTGAAATAAATGAATAGTTTTTATAGGAAATATTAAATATAGGAAATAATCATTTCTTCTCAACTCATCAGCAAATGTATTACTTCCTGCAAAAGTTTTAATTAGCTGCTTTTCAAAATAAAGATATTATGCAATTAAACCTATACTTTACAATGTAATTATAAAATTTAGTATTTTTCAATTCTAACTTTTGCAACACATGACATTATCGCAAAAACAGTATGCTATATTATCGCTTCCGGTTATTGTAGGAGCATTAGGTTATTTTGTTGATATTTACGATTTACTATTATTTAGCATTATTCGTGTAAAAAGCCTTCAATCATTAGGATTATCGCCTACAGAAATTAAAGATTATGGTGCATTAATTATCAGCATTCAAATGATTGGAATGTTATTGGGTGGAATTATTTGGGGAATAATGGGCGATAAAAAAGGAAGACTAAGTGTTTTATTTGGCTCTATTATTTTATACTCTTTAGCCAATATTGCCAATGGAATGGTGCAAACTACCAATCAGTATATTATTATGCGTTTTATTGCCGGCTTTGGTTTAGCGG
>JAKAJX010000034.1 GCA_021824855.1 Bacteroidota bacterium
TGTGAGTTAAAAAAATACATTACATCAACATAAAAAATCCCCAACTACTATTTTGGGGATTTTTTTATTTATCCGTTGGTGCTGTAACTAGCACATTCTTTCAATTCTCTTTCACTGTAACTTAATCCGTATTTTTTCAATACATCATCCGGCACGCCATTCCACTGATTAGGTACATTGCCCATATACCCGACATCTTTCACTCCAATTTCAGAAGTGTAGAAACCAGTGGCAGTTAGGTTTCGCATTAAACTAAAAAATGCCACACCCTGTTGCATATTGGGTTTGGCTTTTGCCGGATAAGCAATATCATCTACAATAGATAATTGTTGCTTTGCATCAATATCAACAAATGCTTTTTCAAAACGTTGTAAACTTTGCATATCTAACCAGCGTAAGCCACCACGCATAGGCACTTGTAACTCGGGTTTATCTTTTACAATAAACTCTAAAAATTCATGAACTTTTGCATCCGAAGCACTACCACTTATTGCATCTTTTGGAATAATAATATCTTCTAACACTATAATGGTTTTCATTTCGTGTTCAGTAAAAAATATAGGTTCGGCCATCAGTTTTTCATACGCTGCTTTTTCTTCTTTCATTCTATCGGCACCAACAAAAGGGCTTGCGGTTTCTTCGGGCAATTTGGTATTGGCATTTTTACATGCATCTACCAATAAAGCTGTTGAAGCCGTTCCTATCAATAATGCTTTAATAGATTTACGTCTGTCCATATATTAAATATTTTGTTTTTTCAATTCATCAATAATGTATTCGCTGGTTCTCATAGATAAGGCCAAAATTGTCCATGTAATATTTTTATCAGCTTGCGATACAAACGGGCCTCCATCAACACAAAATAAGTTTTTACAATCGTGTGCTTGGCTCCATTTATTTAAAGCTGAAGTTTTTGGATCATTGCCCATTCGTACTGTTCCTGCTTCATGAATAATGTTTCCCGGATTAGCCAATCCATAATTACTTTCAGGACCATCATCGCCCCAGGTAATGATAGCCCCCATTTCATGCATTATTTCTTTAAAAGTTTCTTTCATGTGTTTAGCCTGTTTAATTTCATAATCAGTCCATGAAGTATGAAATTTTAAAACAGGAATACCATATTTATCTACCGTCTTATTATCAATGCCACAATAACTTTCGTAACGAGCAATACCCTCGCCACGGCCCGCCATTCCTACACCCGCACCATAAAAAAACCGATAATCTTCTTTTAACGATGTGCCATACCCACCGGCTTCTTTCTGTTTTCCTTTTACTAAATACTTTCCGTTCTGATTTTCAATTGCCCATCCAAAACCATACGCAGGCTGACTCATACCTCCCCAATATTCAATATGGTATCCTCTTGGAAAATCTAATTTTTTATTATCTAACCACCATGGCGTATACACATGCATACCGCCTACACCATCTTCATTATATCTTTTTCTGTCGAATAATTGCGGTAGTACACCTCCCATTGCAGCACCGGTAGAATCGTGTAAATAATGCCCAACAACATTGCTTGAATTGGCTAAACCATTTGCATGCCGATTAGATTTTGAGTTTAACAATAATCTGGCACTTTCGCAGGCACTGGCAGCAAGTATTACGGTGCGTCCAAATACCTGATATTCGAGATTATCAATTGTATTAATATAGGCAACTCCGGTTGCTAATCCATCTTTATTTGTTAATACTTCCCGAGCCATTGCAAATGTTACTAAATCAACATTCCCGGTTTCAATTGCCGGTTTAATTAATACAGATGAAGAAGAAAAATCGCCATATACTTTACAGCTTCTATTACATTGACCACAAAAAAAACATTGCCCTCTTTCTTTATTAACCGGTTTTGTTAGGATAGAAAGACGAGAAGGAATAACCGGAATTTTAATACCATTAGCAGCTTTCTTAATCATTAACTCGTGTAAACGTGGTTTAGGAGCCGGAAGAAAAATACCATCAGGATCATTTTCTAATCCCTCGTTGCTGCCAAATACGCCAATTAATCTATCAATTTTATCGTAATAGGGTTTAATATCATCATAACTAATAGGCCAATCATCGCCTAACCCATCAATACTTTTTCTTTTAAAATCTTTCGGACCAAAACGCAAAGAAATTCTACCCCAATGATTTGTTCTTCCACCAACCATTCTGGCACGCCACCACTCCCACTTATCATCTTTATCATGCGTGTAAGGCTCTCCATCTACTTGCCAACCCCAATAACATCCATCAAAATCTCCAAATGGGCGATATTTAGTGCTGGCACCGCGCCGAGGTGATTCCCATGGATTTTTTAATTGAGCCGAATTTTTTGCCGGATCAAAATCGGCACCGGCTTCTAATAAACATACTTTTAGTCCTGCTTTTGCTAAAACATAAGCAGCCATACCGCCTCCTGCACCCGAACCTACAATTACTGCATCGTATTGCTTTGCTTGTTTCTTTATCTGAAAATCTCCCATATAACAAGTATTATTTTAAATAAAAAAGAAGTATGAATTTATTGCTTTTCCATAAGTAAATCTTTTTTTTCTATAACACAACCAGAAATTTGATAATTGCTAAATTTATTGATACAATTCTGCACACTCCAATGCCTGTACATTATACCATAAAAACAATGTTTAAAAAGTAATAAATAATATTTTCATCGGGCGTAACTTTATACAATAAAAAAAATAATTAAAAGAAAAAATACATTTATATGAAAATTGGTTTTATTGGTTTAGGCAATCTTGGTATGCCCATCGCAAAAAATTTATTAGCTGCTCACAAAGAAATATTTGTTTACAATCGCAGTTTCTATAAAACAAAAACATTAATAGACGATGGAGCTATTGCTTGTCAAACTGTTAAGGAATTAGCCCAACAATGTGATATTGTTTTTTCAATTGTTTCGGACGATAATGCCATGAAAGAAATTACATTGGGAGAAGATGGTATTGCCATGAATTTAAAAGATGGCGGAATACATGCTTCTATTAGCACTATACTGCCTGCAACAGCTAATGAATTGGCCAAAAAGCATCAATTATTTCATACAGAATATGTGGCCATTCCTGTAATGGGCCGACCCGATGCTGCTCGCTCACGCCAATTAAATTTTTTAATTTCAGGAGCCGATAAAGCGGTTGAAACTATTAAACCTTTATTACCCGATTTGGGTGCAGCTACTATTTGGGAATTTGGTCAAGAAGCCGGCGCAGCCAATGTTGCCAAACTTTGTAATAATTTCTTAATTGCAAGTACCTTAGAATCTATTGCCGAAGGAGTAACTCTTGCTAAAAAAAGTGGCATCAGCACTGCACAATGGATGAAAATGGTTACCGGTACATTTTTAAATTCTCCACTGCATAATATTTATGGCAATATTATTTTAAACGAAGCATTTACACCTGCGGGTTTTAGTTTACGCTTAGGTTTAAAAGATACCAACCTCGTTTTAGAACAAGCTGCAACAGCTAATTTACCAATGGAATTAGCACAACTAATTGAAAAAAGAATGAATCGCTCTGTTGCTAATGGCTTAGCCGAACACGATTGGTGCAGCATTACCTTAGATGTTCAATCGGGTAATCCATTGTAACGCAAACCTATTCCAAATAATAATTTTACCCCATTGATTTTGCAATGACAAAAATTTTTCTATCTTCACAAAATAGTTGCATAGCTAACTAATTTAAGTTAGCTTTAATTAAAAAATAAGCTTGTCTTTTATGAAACGTACAATCAAAAAAGTTGCTGTTTTAGGCAGCGGCGTTATGGGCAGCCGAATTGCCTGCCACTTTGCAGGTATTGGCATTCAAGTATTATTGTTAGATATTGTTGGTAAAGATGTTCCCTCAGATGCAAAACCCGCACTAAAAAATAAAATTGTAAACGATGCTTTAAATGCTGCACTAAAAAGCAATCCGTCACCGGTATTTACAAAAGATGTAAGTAAAAAAATAACTACCGGCAACTTCGATGATAATATGAAAGATATTGAAAGCTGCGACTGGATTATTGAAGTAGTTGTTGAAAGATTAGATATTAAAAAAATAGTGTACGAAAAAGTTGAGCAATTTCGTAAACCCGGTACACTCATTACTTCCAATACATCGGGTATTCCTATTCATTTATTAAGTGAAGGAAGAAGCGAAGATTTTAAAAAACATTTCTGCGGCACACATTTTTTCAATCCGCCTCGCTATTTAAGATTATTAGAAATTATTCCTACACCCGATACAGATCCTTCAATCGTAGATTTTTTAATGCATTACGGCGATTTGTACTTGGGTAAAACTACTGTGCTGTGTAAAGATACACCTGCTTTTATAGCCAATAGAATTGGCGTATTTAGCATAATGAGCATTTTTCATATCATGGAAAAATTGGGATTAACGATTGATGAAGTAGATGCTTTAACCGGCCCAATTATTGGTCGACCAAAATCGGCTACTTTCAGAACTGCCGATGTGGTGGGCATTGATACTTTAGTAAAAGTGGCAACAGGTGTTGCCGATAATTGTGCCACCGATGAAGCAAAAAATATTTTTACCATTCCATCTTGGTTAGAAAAAATTGTTGCCAATAATTGGTTAGGAGATAAAACAGGACAAGGATTTTTCAAAAAAACAAAGTCTGCAGCCGGAAAAGAAATTCTTACATTGAATTTACAAACCATGGAATATGCAGCAAGGGTAAAACCCAAATTTGCCTCCATTGAAACTGCTAAACCCATAGACGATTTAAAACAAAGAATTAAAATATTAGCTGCATCAACCGATAAAGCAGGAAAATTTTATACCTTATTCCATCATGCATTGTTTGCTTATATTTCTCACCGTATTCCCGAAATTTCAGATGAAATTTATCGTGTAGATGATGCCATGAAAGCCGGATTTGGCTGGGAAATTGGTGCATTTGAAACATGGGATTTATTGGGCGTAACAACTACCGTTGAAGCCATGAAAGCATCGGGGCACCAACCTGCCGAATGGGTTAATGAAATGTTAGCCAGCGGAGCATCTTCTTTCTATAAAATTGAGAATGGCAAAAAACTATTTTACGATATTGCCACAAAAACATATCAACCATTACCCGGCGGAGATGCAATTATTATTTTACATAACTATTCGGATAAATTAGTTTGGAAAAATAGTGCCTGCAAACTATACGATATTGGCGATGGTGTTGCAGGTTTTGAATGGAATACGAAAATGAATAGTATTGGTGGCGAAGTATTAGAAGGCTTAAATAAAGCAATCAATATTGTCGAAAATTCATTTAAAGGATTAGTAATTGCAAACGATGGTGCCAACTTTAGTGCAGGCGCTAATGTGGGAATGATATTTATGTATGCTATTGAACAAGAATATGACGAGTTGGATATGGCTATCAGAATGTTTCAAAATAGCATGATGCGTGTTCGCTATTCATCGGTACCAATTGTTACAGCACCGCATGGATTAACATTGGGAGGTGGTTGCGAAATGAATTTACACGCCGATAAAATTTGTGCCGCTGCTGAAACTTATATTGGCTTAGTAGAATTAGGCGTAGGCTTAATTCCGGGCGGTGGTGGTACCAAAGAATTTGTATTGCGTGCCAGCGATGAATTACATATTGATGAACCGGAAACCAATACACTGAAAGAAAGATTTTTTGCAATTGCTACAGCTAAAGTGGCAACTTCGGCTTACGAAGCTTTTGATATGGGCATTTTAAGAAAAGGACATGATGAAGTAATACTAAATATTGAAAGAAGAATTGCTGATGCTAAAAAAAGTGTCATTGAAATATATGATGCAGGATATACTATGCCACAACAACGTAAAGATATTAAAGTATTAGGCAGATTGGGATTGGGAGCCATGCTGGCAGGAATTAACGGAATGACACGTGCCGGTTATGCAACCGAACATGATGCATTGGTGGCAAAAAAATTAGCTTATGTAATGTGCGGTGGCGATTTAAGCGAACCAACTTTAGTTACCGAACAATATTTGTTAGATTTAGAAAGAGAAGCTTTTTTAAGCTTATGTGGCGAAAAGAAAACATTGGAAAGAATACAAAGTGTATTAAAAAACGGAAGACCTATTAGAAATTAATGACGTTGTATCGGAGCAATACCTTGATTAATGCTCTCTTTGTTGATGTTGATGAATAAAGATACTCAAGCTAATGTTTTATTTAAAAGCATGACCCGAGTATCTTTATTTTGGCATTTGCTATTTAAAGGTTTACAAAAAACCCGAATAAATATAAATAAAAGCTCTTTCATCATTGTTACTTTATTGTTTTACATAATATTGCGAACCGGCTCCATAAATTCCAGCAAAACTGCCTGCAAAAATTAATGTGTCATTACTATAAATTTTATATGGAGTCCACCATTGATTTATGTTTCTTTTATAAAATACAACACTATCGTAAATATAGTTACCAACAATTGGATTTGATTGACCATGACCTAATGAATAGGTTCCTGAATCATAAAGCATATTATTACGCAATAAAATCCAGGAATTATCATTTTTAAATAGTAATAGTTCTGTTCTCCTTGTATTTGAAGGTGTAGAATCAGCATAGATAGGGTTAGGATGTGTTGTTCTAATCCAATTCCAAGTTCCAACTAATGAAACGGGTTGAACATCTGAATTTTTATTACAACAAAACAATGCAGTACTAAGAATAATGATAAAAAGAATGGTTGAATATTTTTTCATAAGGACTGATTTGTTGTTATACAAAATTAAACTTATTCTTTGATTACCTATTTTTTGGCGAGTGGTGGCAAATTTTTATTATTTACTGAGGCAGCTGTTTTGCAAGGTTGCTTTATTACAAAAGATTTAGATAGCATGAAAGACGGAAAGAATGATAGCAGTTTTATTACCGAAAATTGGATGTTTAATAAAGAAGGTAAAATTGCAAGAATACTTAGCTATCAAAGAAAAGTACAAAAAACTTACTATCAAAAAGGCGTTGAGAAATTTTAACGTTTATGGGTATATATTGTTATAGCTTATTACTTATTAATTGTAGGCATCGCTAATAAGTTATACGTATGACCATCGGGTAATTCTTCTTTAGACAAAATAAGAACTTTTTTAAGCTCCTGAATAGAAGCACTTACCTCAAAGTTTTCAATATTATATACTAAGTAACCTAAAGAGGTAAATATTTCAAAGATTTCTTCTCTTTCAGGCTTACTTAATTTTCTATGTTTACTATAAAATACTTCTGTAATAACTACCGGATGATATTGTGCAAGTAAGGGTTTAATATCTCTAAGAATAGCTAAATCGAACCCTTCGGCATCAATTTTAATAAACCGAAGTTTATCCAACCAATTGGCATAATGCTCTTGAAGTAGTTTACTTAGCCTAACAGTTTTGATTTGACCTTTTAATTTATGTTTGCCCAAACTATTATCATCCTTACCAAAAACTAAACCACCATTACTTAACGATGCTTCGGAAGATGCATAATGAAAATTAGCCTCTTCATCGGCAACACCAAATTGTAATGGTTGAATAGTATATTTTTCCTTATTAAGTGACGCATTTAATGCCAATCCTTCAAACACTTGCGGATTAGGTTCGAAAGCTAAAACCAATCCATTTTTACCATTTGCTATAGCCATTGGCACAGTTAAACTACCTACATGTGCACCAATATCTATCACTAAACTTCCTGCAGGAAATAAACTTTTAAAAAAATCAACTTCGTGTTGTGTAATTGTATAAGGTTTAATAAGAGGGTTTTGCCAATTGGCAAATGCTATTTCGCCATCTGCAGGCAATAAAAAATTATTAATGCTGTATTGATATTTCTTAAAAAATCGTCGAGCAATTTTTCGAGAGAAAGATGCTTTAAAATAATTTGCTATTACCATAACCAATCTTAACTTGTTAATTTAAAAAGCTAAGCTATCTTGCTTACAGTATTTAAATTGTTAATAGTAAAATATTACCAAACTATTAACTCAACAACAGCTATACGCTTATGGTAAAGTAGCACTATTTTACTCCGTTATTATCTACAGCTACAACAGGTGTTGCTCCCAACTTTTTAATTATTTGCATTACTTTAATAGCGGTGCCAAGATGCGAGGTACTGTCGCCATTAATTACTACCGAAGGTTTATCGGTTTCTTTTGCAAGAAAGGTTTGCAGTTCGGGTTCTAATTGATTAAAAGGAATTAATTTTTGACCGATATAAATATTTTGATCTTTATCTACCGTAATTACAACCGTTTGCTTTGCTTTTGTATCGCTTTTAGCCTTAGGGTTTGAAACCTTAATAACATTAGGATTAGCCAAAGTAGATACAATTAAAAAAAATAACAACAGAATAAATAAAATATCGTTTAATGCACCGGTATGCATTTCAGGATGAGTTCTTAATCTGCTTCTGATATTCATTATAAAGTTTTAAATTTTAATTTTTAGGTTATCCGTTTTAAGTTGAAGAAAGTTGTACAGTACAAGTGTGCGACGCAACAAAAGCTATATTGTTAATTAAAAGATGGTGCCATAAAAACCTTACTACTTACAACTTATTACTTAATACTTACAACTTGCTACACTATTTCGTTGGCTCTTGTAATATATCAATAAATTCGGCACTGGCAGCTTCCATTTTATTTGCCGTTTTATCTATTTGCGTAGTAAGATAGTTATGACCCACAAACGCTATTAATCCAATAATTAAACCCGATGCACTGGTAACCATTTTAGTATAAATACCGCCTGCAATAGTATTTAAAGTGTACTCGCCTGTTGAAGCAATGCCATAAAATAATTGTACCATACCTACAATAGTACCCAAGAAACCAAACATAGGTGCAATACCTGCAATAAGCGATAATATATTAAGGTTACGTTCCATTTTATACATTTCGAGTTTGCCTACATTCTCCATACTTTTTTCAATGGCATCAATAGGTTTACCAATACGTTGCAAACCTTTATCAATCATTCTTGCCACCGGATTATCGGTATTTTTTGCTAAGCTTCTTGCAGCAGAAACATTACCGGTAATAATATTGTCGCGAATGATATTCATAAAATTTGTTTCAATTTTAGATGCTTTACTAATTGCAATTAATCTTTCAAAAAAAACAAAAACCGATAGTATTAACAGCAAATACAAAGGATACATAATCCATCCACCCTTTTGCAATAAATCCCACATAGAAATTTTTTCGGGATTTGCTGCTATAGTTGATGCTTTATGCAATGAATCGACAAGATTATTAGCCGATACTTGTAATAATTGAAACATGTTTGCCTGTTTTGAGTTTTACTAAAGTAGTTGATTACGCAAAAAAACTGCCATGCTGTGAATAAAATTGCACAATTAACTTATTTTATGAAAGATTTTACACAATTAAGCGTACAAACTTGATTATAAAAATTATTTGTGCTTACAGAAATGTTACAAGAAGAGTAACTACTTAATAATAACTGCACCCAATTGGCGGGTTAATTCCTTTTCAATTTCTTTTAAATGCTTATGAATTTCAATCAATTTTATTAATTCATCTGATGTAGCATGCTCCATATCGCGTTGATTTTCTTCAAACATTTTTTTTATTTTCTTTAGCTTAAAGAAATTTACACTCATAAGAACATCCTGATGCGAGGTATCTCTATTGGCAATATTTAAACCTTCAATTTTTTTATCCCAGTTTAAACTAAGCTCGTGCTGAAAAACCGTAATACTTACCACTAAATTTCTAATATCGGTATTAGGATGATATAAAAAAGATTTGGTATCGGGTTGTAATCCTTGCTGATACTGTGTTTTATACTCGTTAAATAAACTATCCAATTGCTGATTATCGAAAGTAAATTGTTCTAATTCGCTAAAAATATAATCGGCCATAGTTAATTGCTCGTCCCAATTTTTTATTCCGTATTCCAACAACACACGCAATACGTTTCTTTCTTGTTGCTCATCTTGCTGCAATAATATCCAATTAGCATCATCCTCATTTTGCTGCGTACTTTTATTTTGTTGATGAAAATAATTAGCCTCCTCAAAGGGAAGTTTTTTTTCTTCTTTTGAAATTTTATCTCGCTTAAATTTATTAACCAAATTGGTTAATCCGCCTTCATCTATTTTAAGTAAAGAAGCACATTGCTTTATATAATCTTGCAGTTTAGTAAAATCTTCGGTTTTATCAATTTTGCTTAAGGTTTCGGCAATATGATTTACAATCTCACTTTTTTGGGTAACATCATTTCCGGCTTCTTGCAACATGATTTCTAACTGAAAAAGAATAAAATCTTTTTTATTGGTTGCAACAAATTGCTTAAACTTTTCGGCACCTAATTTTAATACATAACTATCAGGGTCTTCTTTATCGGGAATTAATACTAAACGCACATTTAATCCTTCTTCCAAAGCCATATCCAATCCGCGTAATGCAGCTTTAACTCCTGCAGTATCTCCATCATAAATTATAGTAAGATTATTGGTGTATTTTTTAATAATTCGAAGTTGATCGGCAGTTAAAGAAGTGCCACCACTGGCCACAACATTTTCAATACCTGCTTGGTATAAACTAACAACATCGGTATAACCTTCAACCAATAAACATTCATTAAATTTATCAATAGCAACGCGAGAAAAATAAATACCATAAAGTACTTTACTCTTGCTATAAATTTCGTTTTCGGGAGTGTTAATGTATTTGGGAGCTTTATCGGCTTTACCAATAACTCTTGCACCAAACCCAATAATTTTTCCGGTGGCATTATGAATTGGAAAAATAATACGATTGCGATAATTATCTACCAACTCAGTTTCATTTCTTACAACAACCAATCCGGTTTTAGGAAGTAACTCTTTATTAAATTGATGTTGAATTAAGCTGGCAGCAAGCTCATCACGTGAAGAAGGATTATATCCTAATTGAAATTTCTTAATAATATCTTCTCTAAATCCTCGCTCTTTTAAATAACTTAATGCTATCAATTTTCCTTCGTCAGAATTAAACAATTTATCATTAAAAAAATTTTGTGCAAAATTGTTGATGATATATAAACTATCCGATGTTTGCTGTTGTATTTTTTGCTCGGGCGATACTTCTGTTTCTTCTATCTCAATACCATAACGGCTGGCAAGCCAACGCAAAGCCTCGGTATAGCTTAGCTTATCATGCTCCATTAAAAAAGTAATGGTATTACCACTTTTGCCACAACCAAAACATTTATATATTTCTTTAGCGGGAGATACGGTAAAAGAAGGTGTTTTTTCGTTATGAAAAGGACATAACCCCAAGTAATTAGCACCACGCTTTTTAAGTTTTACATATTCTCCAACCACATCAATAATATCGATACGGTTTTTAATTTGCTCTATAGTTTGTGGTGTAATCATGTATGAATTGCGAATATAAAAGTAATATACAACTAAGCGAAGCAGATGCTATAATTATTTATACGTGTTGCCATAGTAATTAAAAGTTGCTATTTGTTTAACAAATAATTTACCCGGTACACAATTAATTTTACAACAAAAAATGAAATCAGCTTTTTTAATATGTAGTCTATTTTTTTCGGTATCTACACAAGCACAAAATTTGGGCAGCTTACTTAAAACGGTAGAAAATACGGTAAAAAATAAAAATACTTCTATTGATAGTAATTTACACAGACCAACCACTGTAAAAAATTTAAGTAATTTGGATATTGCTGCCGGATTAAAAGAAGCTTTACAAGTAGGTACAGAAAGAGGAACTGCAAAACTATCGGCAGTTGATGGATTTTTTAAAAATGCAGCTATTAAAATATTAATGCCTCCCGAAGCCGAAAAAATAGAAAAAACTTTGCGAGGCATAGGCTTAAATAAGCAAGTAGATGATGCTGTTTTATCAATGAATCGTGCAGCCGAAGATGCAGCAAAAAGTGCAACTCCTATTTTTAAAAGTGCTATTCAGCATATAACTTTTTCAGATGCCGTTGGAATTTTAAAAGGAGGAGATTCTGCTGCTACAAAATATCTGAAAGAAAAAACAAATTCGCAATTAACCGCTGCCTTTACGCCTATTGTGCAACAATCGCTTCAAAAAGTTGATGCAACAAAATATTGGGAAACTTTAATTACAGCATACAATAAAATTCCGTTTGTAAAAAAAGTAACTACTAACCTAACAACTTATGTTACAGAAAAATCGCTTTCGGGAATATTTTATCAAGTAGCTGCCGAAGAACAAAAAATAAGAAAAGATCCTTTGGCTCAAAGCAGCGATTTGCTTAAAAAAGTGTTTAAAAAGTAAGTGTTTTAATTATTTTAAAATGAAAGTAAAATTCGTAAATAATTAAAAATCAGTTGTTTAAAAAACAAAGGTTTATTTTCCTCACTACTTCTCCACAGCTAATAATACCTATTCTTTTTTCTTTAGCTAATTATGTATGTTCGCAGGTACTAAAATTTAAATAAAGTGCGATTAAAATCTTTAGAAATCAAAGGTTTCAAAAGCTTTGCCGATAAAACTATTGTAAGTTTCGACGAGGGTGTTACCGGAATAATTGGCCCAAATGGCTGTGGTAAAAGTAATATTATTGATAGTATTCGTTGGGTAATTGGCGAACAAAAAATCTCTGCATTAAGAAGCGAAAATTTAGAGGCATTGGTATTTAATGGTTCTAAAACCAGAAGTCCCAGCGGATTAGCCGAAGTAAGTTTAACATTTGAAAATACCAGAAATTTATTACCTACCGAATTTAGTACCGTTACCGTTACCAGAAGATTTTATAAAAACGGAGAAAGCGAATATCGCTTAAACGATGTTCAATGCCGATTAAAAGATATTCATAATTTATTTTTAGATACCGGCGTTAGCAACGATAGTTATGCCATTATTGAATTAGGAATGGTTGACGATATTATTAAAGATAAAGATAATAGCAGACGCAGAATGCTGGAACAAGCAGCAGGCATTACCATTTATAAAACGCGTAAAAAAGAAGCTAAAAATAAATTAGATGCTACTGAACAAGATTTAGCACGTATTGAAGACTTATTGTTCGAAATAAATAATCAACTTAAAACATTAGAAAATCAGGCAAAAAAAGCAGAAAAATATTATGAAATAAAGAAAGAATATAAAGAAGTTGCCGTAGAATTAGCCAAAGCTGCATTAGAAGGCTTTAATTTAAAATACAAAGAATTAAACGAACAACAAGAAAGCGAAACAAACAAACGCATTCAGTTAGAAGCCGAAATAGCCAATCAGGAAGCATTTGTAGAAAAAGAGAAAGTTGATTTTATTGAAAAGGAAAAAGCTTTACAAAGTATGCAACATGAGTTTAATGAATTGTTGCAACAACTTAGATCGAAAGAAAATGAAAAAAACTTAGCTGCACAACGACTAAAGTTTTTACAAGAAAAAGAAAGTGGTTTAAAAAGTTTTCTACAAAAAGCCGAAGGACAAGTATCAGGCATTGCAGATTCGATTCAATTTAGCAAAACCCAAATACAAGAAGAGGAAAATAAACTAACCGATATTCAATTACGTTTAACCCAAACTAAATTGAATGTGGAAGAAACTAGAAAAATATTTGATGAAAAAAGAAATGCAGTTGATGTATTAAGAAATACTTTTCAATCCATTCAACATTTACAATTTACGGCAGAAAAAAAAGTAGCAATTGCCGATACGTCTATTCAAAACTTACAAAGGCTGCAAACACAATTAATAGACGAAAAACAAAATAGAGAAAATCAATTAGCACAATTACATATTGAATTAACAGAAAAAGAAGCGCTACTCGAAAATAAAAAAGTTGATTTACAACAATTACAAGAACATCACGAAAAAACTAAAGAACAAATTTTAGAAACACAACAACAATTAGAAAGATTACGCAATGAATTAGCCAATGAAAATAGAAAATTAGATGCCAAACGTAACGAACATGATTTATTAAGAAGTCTTATAGATTCTATGGAAGGCTATCCGGAGAGTGTTAAATTTTTACATAATAATGCTCAATGGACAAAAAATGTTCCGCTTTTAAGCGATATAATTTATGTGCAACAAGAATATAGAACTGCTGTAGAAAATGTTTTAGAACCTTATTTAAACTACTATGTAGTAAATTCTTTGCAAGAAGGTTTACAAGCTATTCACTTATTAGATACCAATAAAAAAGGAAAAGCAAATTTCTTCATTCTCGATAAAATAAACATTACAACCAATAACATTCAGCAACCTGCAAACACAATTGCGGCAATGCAAGTTATTGAAGTAGATGAGCAATATAAAAAATTAGCTGAATACTTATTGGCCAATGTTTTTATTGCTGAAAACGAAGAAGCATTACAATATGCACAAGATGCCACTATTTTAGAAAAAACCGGAAAATATGTTAAAGGAAAATATACCTTAACAGGTGGCAGCATAGGTTTATTTGAAGGGAAAAAAATTGGACGTGCAAAAAATTTAGAGAAACTACACGATGAAATTATTTTACAAGAAGCTATTGTAAATGCACTAAAAAAAGAAATTCAACTAAAGCAAAACGAAGTAGTAGGTTATAACGAACAATTAAAAGAAAATATAATTAAACAAACCGAAAGAGAAATTAATCAATTAACCAATCAGGTTTTTGCTTCCAAAAATAAAATTGAAAATTTACAGTTTACGCAACAACAATCGCAAAAAAAATTAGAAGATATTGAAAATAGATTACAAGAAGAAAATGCCAACATTGCTTATACCCGAGAAGAATTAAAAAATTTAAATGAACAAGTAAAACAAAGCACTACTGAAAGAAAATTGGTTGAACAAGATTATACTTTAGCAGAAACAAACTACACTACTATAACCAATCAATATAACGAAACAAACATTTCTTTTACCAAACAACAAAGTAAAATTCATGCCATTTCGCAAGAATTAGATTTTAAAAGCAACCAATTAACCGATTTACAAAATCAGGTTAATAACAGCAACACACAACTAAATGAAGTGAGTTTAAATATTATAGAAAGTGAACAATCTTTACTTAATAGTGAAAATTTGTTTATCCACTTAATGCAAAGAAAAGATACAGAAGAACAAAAACTAAATGAAACCGATCAGGCATATTATAACCTAAGAAATGCTTTACAAGAAAAAGAAAGTGAATTGCGATTGAAAGTGAAAAGCAAAGAGATGGTTGAGCATTTATTAAGTGAAATTAAAGACAAGCTGAATGAATTGAAATTACAATTGGCAGGCATGAAAGAAAGATTAAACGTAGAATTTAAGATAGAATTAGATGCCATATTAGACCAACCAAGAAATACAGAAACAAGCTTAGAAGATTTACAAACAAGCAGCGATAGAATGCGTAAACGATTGGAAAATATGGGTGAAATTAATCCAACTGCTATTGAAGCATTTACTGAAATGAAGAAGCGATACGAATTTATTTTAGAACAAAAAAACGATTTAGTAAATGCAAAAGATAGCTTATTACAAACCATTCAAGAAGTAGAGGCAACCGCCAATCAACAATTTTTAGATACATTTAATAAGGTAAGAGAAAACTTTCAAAAAGTATTTAAAGCTTTATTTACAGAAGAAGATACAGCCGATATGATTTTGGAAAATCCGGAAAATCTCGCTGAAACAGGAATTGATATTGTTGCAAAACCAAAAGGAAAACGACCATCTTCTATTACTCAATTAAGTGGTGGAGAAAAAACTTTAACTGCTACCGCATTATTATTTGCCATATACTTAATTAAACCTGCACCATTCTGCATTTTAGATGAAGTAGATGCTCCTTTAGATGATGCTAACGTTGGCAAGTTTACGCAAATGATTCAAAAATTTAGCGAAAATTCGCAATTCATCATTGTAACACATAATAAACAAACTATGAGTACGGTTGATGTTATTTATGGCGTAACAATGCAAGAACCTGGTGTAAGTAAATTGGTTCCGGTTGATTTTAGAAGTTTAAACTAAACTTCTAAAATCAATTGTATTTTGCTTAAAATTTTTCAATTTTTATCAGTAAAAAAATCTTGTGCTAAGAATTAGTATTGTTTTATACTTTATTATTTTGTTACTGTATATTTTTTTCTCACGACAACCGGATTATTTTGATAGCGAATTAACAACAGCAACAATACACCTTACAGAAAACGGTATAGCAAAAGCTTATTTTACTGTAAACAATCACTTAATAAGCATTGATGCTACTGCTAAACATTATAAAAATGGCGACAAAGTAATAGTAATATACGAAAATGCTACACCACAAAAAGGCAAGATATACAGTTGGTGGAATTATTGGATTAATATAAAAGAATTAATACTTTCTTCACTACTGTTTTTTGTAACCTTTTTTGCTGCAAAAAGTATTACAAAAAATACATCAACCGAATCAATTATCAAACATACACCGCTGGAAAGAAAAAGAAAATATGATTGATTTTTTATTTAAAATCATCTTCAGTTAAATCATCGTCTGTAAAATTGATAGAACCTAAATTCATCATACTTCCAATTAAATCTTTAAACTCAATTTTCCCTTCTATATTTTTTTTACTGATAAGAGAATAACTTGCTAATCCGTGCAATATAAATTCCATCAACAAAGCATTTTCTTTTTCATCAGCCTGATGATAATATTTTTTTACAAAAGCATGTAATCCATCTACTTTATACAGAGTTGCAAGTTTAACATCATCTGCAATATCTACAAATAAATCTAAATGATTACCGGCATCAAACCAATTGATAATAGCTTTATACGGATTGTCTTCTACTTTTTCATCTCCTGATTTTTTACCTGTACCTTTTTTTCTTTTGGCTTGTTCGGGATTGGGAAAATATTGAATATACTGAGCTCTAATAGCTTTATCTACTAAATTTACTGCTACTTGATACGGACCTTCTTGTTCTCCTTCATAAACCAATTCAATTTTTCCGGTTATAGAAGGAATAATGGCATTTAAATCGCTAATCCAAACTTGTGTTGCTTTTTCATTAAATATAATAGCTCTTCTTTCGGCACTGCTTACGGCATTTTCAAATGCAGAAATGGTAAGTCTTGCACTAACACCACTTTTCTTATCAACATATTCATTATTACGTGCTTCAAAACCAATTTGCTCAATTAACCGTTTTATTAAATCGCTAACATTTACTTTCTCTTTTTGTGCTTTTGGAATAGTAGCTTCTTGTTCTGTTATAGCCAATGAAGTTTCAATGGTTTTAGGATAATGTGTTAAGATTTGGCTTTCAATTCTATCTTTTAAAGGTGTAACAATAGTACCTCTATTGGTATAATCTTCCGGATTGGCTGTAAATACAAACAATATATCTAATGGAATACGCAATTTAAATCCACGAATTTGAATATCGCCTTCTTGCAAAATATTAAATAAAGCTACCTGAATTCTTGCTTGTAAATCGGGCAGTTCATTAATTACAAAAATACCACGATTACTGCGAGGAATGATTCCATAATGAATTACTTTTTCGTCTGAAAAACTTAGTTTTAAATTAGCCGCTTTTATTGGATCTATATCGCCTATTAAATC
>JAKAJX010000211.1 GCA_021824855.1 Bacteroidota bacterium
TAATCCGGCAAGCATCGTTTCAGCATCTTCCAGTTTGCGCCTGTCAGATGGTTTTTCTAAGTCAAAATAAACAGTAGCCGATTTTTTTTTATCGGCAATTTGCTTAGCTACAGTTGATTTGCCTATATGCCTTGCACCTAATATGGCTACGGCAGGAAATTGTTTCATCTGCTTTTGTAGTGCTTTTATTATATTTCGTTGTATCATTTTTACCGTGAAAATTATAAAACGAATATATCATTTTTCACGGTAATAAAAAATAAATCTTGCGTTTTTGTGCCTAATCAATAAACTGGATTATTGGAAAATAGGTTTTAGAAAAGGTTACATTATGTATAATTTTTTAGTATATTTTTTTACCGTAAAAAATTATAAGTGCATTTATAATTTTTCACGGTAAGTAAATGTTTTATTTCTTACTATTAGGATATAGGGAATTGTAAATTAATATTTTACCTGGCTACAGGGTTATTCAAAAAAAATTTTATTTGAATAAGTAATTTTAATTTTTTAAAAAATTGGTTACTGTTTGTAATTAATTATTGGCAGTTACCCAATTAATTAACCCATCAGGCATTATTTCAAAATGTTTTCCTTCGATAGCCATATTCAGCCAGTTCATAGTATATAATAACTTAGGCCAAGGCTCATAATTGTTCAATTTGTTTTCTGTTAAAGCATCCGAAATTTTTTTAGTAAACCCGATTGTTCCACCGCCTCCAAATTCGTATTTGGGATAAGCTTTCTTTAATTTGTCATCATCTCTACTTTCTAAATGGTGTTTAAAGGTGATCTGCCCGCCAGAGAATTTAATTAATAAGTAAGTTCGATAGCTAATTCGTTTTTTATAATCTTCTATATACTCGTCAGTTAACTTTTTTAACTCATCCAAATTTTTTTCGTAAAAAATAACTTTCATACCCGGTTTCAGGATTGCATACGGTTTTTCTTTGTTTCCGTTTTCATCAAAAATCGTCTCTCCGGTTTTTTTATCTGTTCTATATAATTCAATATCGTGGATACTTTTAATTTCACCGGCTCTAACTAATTGGGATACATCCATTAATGAAATAATTTTCAATTCACGATCTATTTTTTCATTCCCTTTTTTATCTTTAGTTATTTTTTGGTAAAGTGCGCAGAGAATATTTTCTCCATTTTTAGCCCAGTAATAGTTTTTATGTTCTTTATTGCTATAAATATCTTGCTTCCTAACTTGGATAGGGTTGGTGACAGTAGATTCAAAACATCTTATATGTCTTATTTTATGCATTCTTTTTCCTTCTTTGTTTAACATATAAAGTCCACCATCTTCAGCTAAAGTTGTAGCTAATGATCTTTCTCCTATTTGTGCTTTAATTATTTTTTTTATAGTTGGATCGACTATGGTATCGATGTTCAAATTTTTATCAACTTCTTTTCTTAGAACTGTTTTGAAAGCTTCATCACCTTCTAAAAATTTCCAATTGCCATTTTCATCTCTAACTGGTTTATCATTTTCTCTTTCCACCATTTGAATTTTTCCGTACATAGTAGCTAAATGTAATTCTCCTCTAATTGCATCTCCCTTCGCCACAAAATTTTTCCCTTTAATTCTCATTTTTTTGGAAGCCGGAATTACGGAACGATTTCGGGCAATGTTATTATTTAAAATAGTTTCATCTAATTGCTTGATGGCATTATTAAATCCTTTGGGTTTAAATCTAATTTTATAATCGTTTAATTCCTCGTTCAAATGCTTTATTTTTTCTTGAATAGCTGGTTTGTTTTGTACAGTATCTGACTTCAGTAACAACTCTTCTTCTTTTATGGTATACCAAAGCTCTAGCATTTTGTCACGAATAGCAGCAGTAGGAATTACTGATAAAACCATTGCATCTTTGGCATGATGACTATGCTTGCTGCGGTCTTTTTTTGTTCCTGTTTCCTGTACATCAAATATTTTTCTGAATTCTGCTGTTATTTCCCCCTTTTGCATTTCTACAATATTAAAATATGATTTCAAATAATGAAGGGCATATTTGGAAATCATTTGCATGTCTTTTAACTGACTATTTTTAAAACCGGGTTTTACTTCTTTCATTGTAAACCGTTCCACTTTATTTCGCCAATAATCTAATTCAAACTGCCAAAAATGCTTCTCACGAATTGCGATATTTTTGTATTCAAGTGTAGTTGCCCTTTTTGATTTCCCTTTCCAAAACTCTACTCGCATTTCCAGATCCCTAACTTTTTGCTTCCATTTTTCAATTCGTATGGATATGTCATTGTAGTTTGGTAACTCTGTAGGTATTTGGTTCTTTTTTATATTGCGATTGTAATCAAAAAAGCAAACAGTTTTATTAGCAAGGCTGTTATCAAATGAAATACTTCTTGGAATGGTGTGTTCAACATCAATTATATTTTCATTAAATAAATCAGTAATTCGAATGGGTTTCCCAGTATACATGCAAAAGCATTGTTGCTCTTTCCAAAGCCTGTATTTGTCTATCACATTATCTTTAGCTTTTTTGAGCTTTATCCATAATTCTTTTTTGATATTTTCAAAATGATTTTCGCTAAATTCATATATTTCGTCATCTGCTACTTCTTCTTCATTTTTTTTTGTCTTTTTGATCCTACCTTTTTTTCCTTTAGCTGACCGGTCGTCTTCAACAGCAGTAAACTTTCCATTTTTTTCAAATCCTTCAGTTGATTCTATCATCTCATACCACAATCGAAATTTTTCAATATCACTGTCTGAATCAGCATTTGCCTTTATGTCTTTTGCTTCTGGGTCTTTAATTAATTCTAAAATAGCTGCAGCAAATTCTTCATTTTCTTTCCGCCTGATTTGCTGATATTTTTCAATAGCCCATCTCTTATTAGTGTCATTTAACTCACGTCCTACTTCAATCACTATTCTTGTTTCTTCGTCAACTTGTCCTGTAACAATGTAGTAATTCACTAATTTCTTTAATTCATGAAGTGTACGCATGGCCATTGGGTTCTTGAATGCACCCGTTTTGGGTGGGCCAAGCATTACTATATTTTTTACAATGCCGTTGTACTTATAATATTCTTCCCTTGCCTGTGGATAAATGGCTATCATGGAAGGATGGTAAAGCTTATTTATTCTTTTGCATTTTTCACAGTTGCATTTTTTTTCTCCGGTTTCAATTTTTTTAAATGTATTTGGGCAATGCAAAAGATCACGAAACTTATCTGCCAGAAAAACTTTCATGGCATCTCCCAAGCGGGGTAATTTGTAAAACTCCCGATCGCTGGTATTAAAAAATTTTTGATAACTATCTGAGATCTGTTTAATGTACTTGACTTTCTCTTCTGCAGAAAACTTTTTCCAC
>JAKAJX010000153.1 GCA_021824855.1 Bacteroidota bacterium
TATTGCATTTCATTTTAATTTCTTATCAATAATTACAGGAACTCTACTAACAATTGCAATAGTTTGTAGAATTATAGCTGAAGAATTTTACTTGAAAAAAACTTATGCTAACTATACAATATATATGCAAACTACAAAAAGATTAATCCCATTTATATTTTAGCATAAGAGTATATCCTAAAAAAAGAGAGCATATAAAATATGCTCTCTTTTTAATAATCTAAAACTTAAAACTCATGCAACACTACTTTTCCCACCAAGCTTTATAAGTTGTATTTTCTGCACTACCCATTACTGAAATTTCTTTTTTATAATTGGTGCTATTAATAGTTTGCTCACTAACAGGATACAAGAAACGAGAAGGTATTACACCGCCATTAAGATTTGATGAACCGCCTGTTTGTAATTGTGGAAATCCGGTACGGCGATATTCAATCCAACCTTCAAATCCATTATTAATATTAGCTACCCATTTTTGAGTAATAATTTGGCTTAAAGAAGCCGATGTAGAAGATGCATCGAAAACAACACCACTATGTGTTAAATAGTTAGCAGTAGTAGCAGCATTCATTCCAATTTCAGAATAAGCTGCAGCAACGCCACTAGTATAATAATTAGCAGCACTTCCATTAATATAGCCTTTCAATGCCGCTTCTGCTAAAATAAATTGTTGCTCGGCATAAGTAATAATTCTGGCTTTAATAATAGGCTTATTTGAACCAGATTGAAAACTTGGATTAAAATTAGAAGATTTACTTGACAAAGAATTTGTAGCATCTACCACTAAAGGCATTCCGCCATAATTGCTGAAACTAAATGTGCTATTGGCTGGTGTTGTAGCTGTATTTGTAAAATAGGCCGAAATTCTTGCAGTATCGGCTGTATTAACAAATACGTTGTATAATGTGCTATTAAGATATTTTACAAAAAAATCTCCTGACCGTTCTGTAAGACTTACAAAATTATAGGGAGTAGTTGTAGGAAGATCGATAGCAGCACTTTGTGTTGCACTCTGCATAATGGCAGCATCACTTAATATAGATTGCATTTCGGAAGCAACGCTCATTTTAGAAGATACTCTTAACAAATATCTTAAACGCAGTGCATTGATAAAACGTCTCCAAGAAGCAGTGTTCGAAGCAAAAAGTACATCGCCGGTAATTAATCCATTGGGGTTAGCTTTTAATAAACTATCTGCTCTTCTTAAGCTGGATAATATGCCAGAACCAGCATCGGTATATACGGTTTGTTGAGCATCGTATGCAGGTGTATAAACCCCGGAATTTCCTTGAAGGGCTTGCGTAAAAGGTATATCGCCCCACAATTCGGTTAATTGTGCAAAAGCATACGAGCGTAAAGTAAGTGCAACAGCTTGTAATAAAGTATTTTTTTGTGTTACACCTAATCCATATAAAATATTGGCATCACGAGCCGTTTCATACATTGGAATCCAATAGGGTTCATTAGTAATGGGCGAGTATCTTGTGCCTTGGTTATAATAACTCTGGCTATAAGTCATGTATTGATTATATCCATTACCTAATGTCCATCCAGAATAGGCATTATTATAAAATTCTGATACAATAGTATTCGATAATAATGTAGTAGCATCGGGGTTTTCGAGTGCATTGGGGTTAATATTTACCTTTTGCAATTCTTTAGAGCAAGAAGTAAAAAGTATTCCTGCTACAATAAATATTCCACCTAATATAACTATCTTTTTCATTTAACGAGATTTATATTTTCAATTAAATTGATTTGGATATTGTTTTGTTTCTATGCTGTTTAAATACTTTAGAAACTAAGTCCTAAAGAGAATCCTAAACTTTTCGTTGCCGGAATACTTAAAAATTCTGTACCCGGTAAAATTTGTTGGCCGCGTAATGCTAAAGTTTCAGGATCTACATCTTTATTTTTTGTAAACTCTAAAAAGTTTCTTGCTATTAATGAAAGGTTTAAATTAGAATTGTGTGCTTTACCAAATACATTTCTAAAAGTATATCCAACTCTTAATTCTCTTAATTTAATATAAGTAGCATCGTACATAAATGCCTCGTTGTTAGATCCATTATAATAAGCATTATAGTAAGTAGCAGCATCAACTTTGGTTGTGTTAGGCATGTATTTACCGCTTGTAGGATCTAATACTACACCTTTACCTACAATACCTGTTTCTCTGCCAGGTAATGTTTCTACCGACATTCCGCTGGCTAATACGCCTAATGCTGTGTAAGAATAAAACTTACCGCCTTGGTGCCAATCCCAAACCATACCTGCATTAAAATTTCCAAAAGTAAATTCGTTAGTCCATCCCAATACAAAATCAGGATTATAATTACCCAATAACCCATTTTGAGTAGAGGTAAATTGAGGTACTCCATTCTTATAAACAATATTACCTTGAGGGTCTCTCGCAAAAACATTTCCGTACATATTGCCCATGCGTTCTCCCACTTTGGCATCGTATTGAATAGCTCTAAAATAACGATCGTACTGAGTTACTTGTGCATATACATAAGTATTGATACCATCAGGTAAAGAAACTACCTTACCCACATTATGACTAAAGTTGAAATTCATATCCCAATTAAATCCATTCTTATTTCTTGATTTAAAAGGAGAAATACTCAACATAATTTCAATTCCTTTATTATTAATAGTTCCGCCATTAACATACGCATTGGTATAACCTGAAGAAACCGGAATTGGCAATTGTACCACTTCATCTTTAGTATTAGAATTGTATACACTAACATCTAACCCAATTCTGTTTTCTAAGAATTTAGCTTCGAAACCAAATTCGGTAGTGGTAGTTGAAGATGGTTTTAAATTGTTATTAGATAAAACATTATTACCGGTTGTAAGCGGATATGAATTAAAAGGTGTATTGGTTAAATAGGTATTATTAATAGAATAGGGATCGGCATCTCTACCTACTTTGGCTGCTGATGCTCTAACTTTTAAATACGAAATGGCAGAAGGTAAATTTACCATATCTGAAACTATAGCACTTAATGAACCAGAAGGGTAAAAATAAGAATTACTACCGGCAGGTAACGTGCTAGACCTATCATTACGTGCAGTTACATTTAAAAAAACCAAGTTTTTATAATCAAAATCGCCAAACGCATATAAGCTATATACTACTTTATTGAACTTTTGAAATAATGTAGGTAACTGATTTTGTGCATTTGAAAAATTATATAAACCCGGAGTAATTAAAGAATTGGCAATATCGCGGGTGTACGAAACATTTTGCATAAATCTATTACCGCCACCCGAAATACTTGCATTAAAAACATGACTTGAAGGT
>JAKAJX010000048.1 GCA_021824855.1 Bacteroidota bacterium
CATTATTTTTTCAACTGTAAGTTGTGCCGATGTATTAAAAGAAATAATGGTTAAATAAATTAGTATTATTTTTTTCATAGCAACTAATTTTCTTTGTTTGAAATAAGGTGTACATAATATTATTTCGATACCCAATCAATAAATGTATACATACTCATCCAGCCCATAATCAACACAACCATCCAGCCTGCAACTTGCATCCAAATTGGATGCTGATAATTTTTCATTAACGATTTTTTTGTTGCTGCCAATAAAATTATGGCTAAGGCAATAGGTAAAATTAATCCGTTTAATGCTCCTGCAAATAATAATAATTCTTTTGGCTTACCAATAAAAACAAAAATGATGGTGGATATAATAATGAAGATAGAAATACACCAACGTTCGTTATTTTGAAAAACAGGATGAAAGGTTTTAAAAAAAGAAACCGAAGTATATGCAGCCCCAACAACCGATGAAATAGCGGCACTCCATAGTATAATACCAAATATTTTATATCCAAAATTTCCGGCAGCAAATTGAAAAACGGTAGCAGCCGGGTTATTAGCATCGAGTACTATATTTTTTGTAACAACACCAACTACTGCCAAAAACAAAACAAACCGCATAATGGTAGAAATAACAATTCCGCTTAAAGCACTTTTATTTACGTTATGTATATTTTCTCTTCCTTTAATACCTGCATCTAATAACCTATGTGCACCCGAAAAAGTAATATATCCACCAACAGTTCCACCAACAATAGTAATAATTGCAGCCATTGAAATTTTTTCGGGAATAACGGTATGATGTATTACTTGCATTATTGGGGGTTTTGCAGCATAAGCAATAAATAAGGTTAATGCAATTTTTAACGTGCCTAAAATTTTAGTAAAGCCATCGAGCATTTTACCAATTTCTTTACTCCAAAATAAAATTAATGCAACTATGCAACTTATAATAGCACCTTTTTCAAAACTCCAACCAAACAACACATTTAAACCTAATCCACAACCTGCAATATTTCCTATATTAAAAGCAAAGCCGCCAATTATAACCAATAGGGTAAGAAAAAAACCAAATCCGGGTAATAATTTATTTGCCAAATCCTGAGCTCGCATTTCACTAACAGTTAATATTCGCCATGTATTTAGTTGAGCTCCTATATCTAAAATAACCGAAATAAAAATTACAAAACCAAAGCTGGTAAGCAATTGCTGCGTAAATACAGTTGTTTGAGTAAGAAAACCCGGACCAATTGACGAATTGGCCATTAAAAATGCAGCTCCTAAAACAGAGCCGCCAATACCAACACCTCTTCTTTTAAATTGCTTTAAGCTCAATATTATTTTCTTTTAATGATTCGGCTATTTTTTTTGCAAAAGTTACAGCGTATTTTCCATCTCCATGAATACAAATTGTATCGGCTTTAATACCAATAATATTACCCGAAACACTTATTACGCAATGCTTTTGTACCATCTGTATTACTTGCTTAATAGAAATTTCTACATCGGTTATCAATGCATTGGCAAGCTTTCTGGATGTAAGTGTTCCATCATTTTGATACGTTCTATCTGCAAATACTTCATTAGCAGTTTTCAATCCAATTTTTGCAGCTTCTGAAATTAAATAACTTCCGCTCAATCCATACACAATAAAATTATTATTTATTTCGTGTATAGCTTTTACAATAACAGAACTCATTATTGCATCTTTGGCTGCCATATTATACAAAGCCCCATGAGGCTTAATGTGATGAATGCTTGTACCAAACTCGTTACAAATTTTTTGTAAAGTAAAAATCTGTTGTGCCACAACATCGAATAGTTGCAGAGGAGACAATTCTACTTCATTTCTGCCAAAATTTTCTTTATCATTAAATCCGGGATGTGCTCCAATAGCTACCTGATATTGTAAAGCCAGTTCTACCATCCGCTTCATAGTATCCGTGTTTCCGGCATGATATCCGCAAGCAATATTGGTACTAGAAATAAATGGCATAAGAAAGATATCGTTATCCATACCTTCTCCCATATCGCAGTTTACATCAATCGTATTCATTGAATGTTAAAAGTAATTAACCAATTGTTTAATTGCAAATTGTTTGCTTCTTTCATTTCGGTTAACAATTGATTCTGATACAACAATTCTCTTTCTGCTGCTTCTTGAGTTATTATATTAAACTGTATTTTTTCGTTGGGTTTGCACTGAGCCAGTGTAGCAATATCGGCAGAAATTACGTGACCAATTCGTGGGTAACCACCCGTTGTTTGATGATCGGCCATTAAAACAATAATTTGTCCATTGGGTAATAATTGAATAGTGCCTTTAGTAACTGCTGAAGAAATAAGAGAGTGGTTTTTATGCAAGTGCAATTCCGTTCCATTCATTCTATACGCCATTCTATTACTTTGTGTGGCAATAATAAAAGAAGTTTTTTCGAATATTTTTTTCGATTCGCTATTTAATGCGTTATACTCATTCCCTGCAATTATTCTAATATTATTATTCGTTGTATAAAGTTTCTTTTCATAAATTTTCCAACTCAACATTCTATCATTATCTGTTTTTAAAGCCTTACTATACGCAGCGGTGGTATTAAATTGTATTTCATCATTTTTCTGAAAAAATTTTCCCTGATTATTTCCGCCAAAACCTGCCATAGTATTTGTACTATTACTATTTAACCATTTAGCAATAGCCAATCCGTTTCTAATAGCCAAATAACATCTTGCACCTGAAATTAATTTTACAAATTTTAAAACATCGCCTTTTCTTGTTATAAAGGGTTTATTATTTTCAATTTCTTGCTCATTGATTAAAGCAGTATAATTGGCGCCGGTAATGGCACATAAAGCATCTTGTGTAAATAAAAAAGAGGAGCAAGGAAAATGTAATTCAATTACTGCTTCGGAAAAATTATTGCCTACCAGTATATTGGCTAACCTTGCTGCAATATCATCCATAACGCCGGTTGGATTAATGCCTTGGTGTTGATACCCGTATCTTCCCAAATCCTGAATACTATCGGCTATTCCGGCTTTTACTACTACTATACTCATACTTTATTTTTAAGCTGATGAAATGTAGCGATATCAATTGCCTCAAACCTAACCAAATCGCCTTGTTTTAATAATGTATTATCGGGTGCTTGCTGATTGAATAATTGAATGGGGGTTTGACCAATAATATTCCATCCGCCGGGAGAAGTTACCGGATAAATACCGGTTTGATCGCCTGCAATACCTACACTTCCTGCATCAATTTTTTTTCGAGGTTCGGCTTTTCTGGGAGTTGCCAATAAAGCATCTACTTTGCCCAAATAAGCAAAACCTGGCAAAAAACCTATCATATATACACGATATATTTTTGAAAGATGTAGATTAATAAGTGTAGGTATATCGGTATTTTTTGCAATAGCCATTTCTTGCAAATCAATTCCTAAAGAAATATCGTAGCAAACAGGAATAACAATACAATTATTGGTTGATGCTGTACAAAAAGTAAAACTGCTAAGCTTTTTTTCTATAAACTGAAGGATAGCACTATGGGCCGATATATCGTATTTTTTTCGAACCGCAATAATATCATAAACCAGTGTAAGCGAGCTGTAAGCAGGTATAATATCTTTAATTTCTTCGGGTTTTTGTTGCATGAAATGATTGAATAAGCATAAAACTTTTTCATTCGTTTCCTCATCAATTGTTGTAGATAACTCTATAGTAACGGCATGATCGCCTACCGAATAAATAGTATACTCATTTAAAAAATTCATTCCGAAAAATTAATGCATTTTTTACTACTAATTTTCATTATACGGTAATGTTATTCTTTTAATGAAGTTTAATTAATTTTTGAACAAGCTTTTTACCATCTTTTGCTTTTAATAAAGCTATGTACACACCCGAAGGAATATTTGGTAAATGAATGATATTGGTATTGATTTGTATGGGTGTAGCAAAAATAATTTTACCCGAAATATCATATAAACTAAGCGTTTGGTAGGTTCCGCATATTCCCTGATCAATAATTAAAGAAGAAGAAAAAGGATTAGGATAAAAATTAACCGCTTGTATATTTTGAGGTTTTGCATTTAACGCAGAGCAAGTTGGATACAGGTATTTTTCTACTACCTGCATTTGAGGTTTATCGGCACCGCTGATACTATCGGGTTCAACAGATAAAAAATAATTATGCCACCACGGACCTGCCGCCCAATAACAACCACCCAAACATCGGCTACTTATATAATTCATAAATGTATCTAACAAAATATTCCAGCGTTTATCGTTATTAGGTACACCAAAAGAGCCTATCATACCTTGTTTATTATTTTGCTCTAACCAATCAATAAAAGGCTTTACTCGTTTAATAGCTTCTGCAGTACTAATACCTAACGTATCGTAATTAGTAGAAGTATAAACACCTGTGCCATCGGTATCAAAAAAAATATGTGCCGAGTAAATAATTTTATTATAAGTATCGTATAGGTTTTTCATGGGGTCGTTACAAGTTGGCCAGCATTCGGTTAATCCGCTATTTTCTCCTTCAACAATTATATTTACTTTTTTATTTACTTGTCTAATAGCATCAATAGCTTGTTGAGCAGCAATAGGCCAAGTATAATTACCCAAACCTTGTGGCTGATTCATTAAATCAAATCCATAAATATTTGTTTTAGTTTTAAGAGCAAGTGCTATTTTTTGCCAAACATCTGCAAACATATCTCGAGTTACGGTTACAGAACCCAATTCGAAAGGCTTACCATTAATATAATACAAGCCATAATTATGTAAATCAATAATTACATTCAATTTATATACAGCACAACTATCAATAAAAGTATTTAATCTATCAAGCTCTGTGGTATCTAAACCCGCACCAAGCGTATGTTGCAAACGTTCCCACCGAACTGGTAAACGAACTAATGAAAATCCTTTTTTAGAAAAATATTGAATATCCTTGATGGTTGGATAGGTATAATCTAATCCATAAACACCGGGCAAATTAGGTACGCCAAATTCTGCACCTGCCAAATTAATTCCAAAAGGAATGGTATCGGTAACGGCAAAAATTTTATTGCTGAATAAAAAAAGAAAAAAGAAAAGAAAAAATATTTTATTTCGATAACACATATATATATAAAGATACAAATGAACGATGCTTATGCTTAATAAAATTTTATGATTATAAAAAAACAGGAATTAAACCGTAATTGATGATTGTTAACCAAGTTAACTTATTTTTGCTCCTCCAAAATTGTCTCCGTAGCTCAGTTGGTAGAGCAATTGACTCTTAATCAATGGGTCCAGAGTTCGAGTCTCTGCGGGGACACCAATTTTACAAAGGGTGCAGTTTTTCTGCACTCTTCTTATTTTTACACTCAGCATTTAGTTATCTGCTGTATACTTGGCAAGATTTACTTTTTCAATAAAAACAATAACGGAATATCTAATCTTTTACTCCATGCTTTTTCGCTATGATCTTCACCCGGAAAAATTTTTGTATTCCATTGAGCATTGGTATACCCTTTCTGCTTCATTATTTCATCTACTTTAGCCTGAAGCGAAGGATACAAAGCATCTAACGTTGCCGTACCATGATCGAAATATATCTTATGCGTTGCAGGATTGGGTAAATTATGCATGAGATATAGTAACATTGCCTGAGGAAAAGGATTATTTTCTATTTGAAAGATACCGGGCCAATGAGTTGACAAACATGCAGCTCCACCAAACACCTGCGGATATTCACAAATTGCATATACAGAAATTAATCCGCCCATACTGCTGCCCATAATAAACGTGTTTTCTGCATTGGCGTATGTTGAGAAGTGAGCATCTATAAAAGGTTTCAGCTCGTTTACTACAAATTTCAAATAATTATCCGACTGAATTTTGTACTTGCCAAAAACCGATACACCATTATTTCTTGCAGCATTATACATTGCTTCTTTTTTATTTTCGGGTAGTGCATCGAATGGTTTTTGCGGAAAATAATCGGCATGCCGCGATTTCTCTCCATTCCAAATACCCACTACAATAAGGTCTTTAATTTTCTCTTCATCAAGCAGTTTTGAAACAATTTCATCAACATGCCACGATTGATGATTCCATGTAATAGCACTGTCGAAAAGCATTTGCCCATCTTGCATATATACTACACAATACTTTTTTGAGGATTGATAATTTTTAGGAAGCCAAACATCTATATTTCTTGCATCAACATACTTGGAGGAAAAATTTGGAAACCGTTGTATTGTTCCCGAAACAACTTGTGGAATTTGTTGAGCATAGCTTACTGAAAACATACAACATAGTATAACAAAAAATTTAATTGCCTTCATATATTTTCCTTTTTATATGATGTGTTTTTTAAAAATCATCTTCGCTTCATTTGCTTAAATTCTGCGTATATCTGCTCCTATATTTCTTAATCGTTCATCAATGTATTGATAGCCTCTATCAATTTGTTCTATGTTCTGAATAATACTTTTACCATCGGCACTTAAAGCCGCAATTAACAAGGCTTGTCCGGCTCGTATATCAGGACTGCTCATGGTTATTCCCTTCAAATTATTTTTTCTTCCTAATCCAATTACTGTGGCACGGTGGGGATCGCATAAAATTATTTGAGCACCCATATCAATTAATTTATCTGTAAAAAATAATCTGCTTTCAAACATTTTTTGATGAATTAAAACGCTGCCTTTTGCTTGTGTAGCTACTACTAAAACAATACTTAATAAATCGGGGGTAAAACCCGGCCATGGATGATCGTAAATGGTAAGTATTCCGCCGTCTAAATAATTTTGTATTTCATACACTTCCTGTTCAGGAATATAAATATCATTTTCCTTTATTTCGAATTGAATTCCTAATTGCTGAAACTTTTCGGGAATTAGTCCTAAATACTTTACTCCTGCATTTTTAATTGTAATGCTACTTTGTGTCATGGCTGCCAAACCAATAAAACTGCCCACTTCAATCATATCGGGTAATAAAGTATGTTCGGTACCATTTAGTTTTTGTACGCCATCAATCACTAATAAATTACTGCTTATGCCATTAATTTTAGCTCCCATTTTATTAAGCATAATACAAAGCTGCTGAATGTATGGCTCGCATGCTGCATTATAAATAGTAGTTATTCCTTCGGCTAAAACAGCAGCCATTATAATATTGGCAGTACCGGTTACCGAAGGTTCATCTAACAACATGTATGTTCCTTGTAAATGAGGTGCGGTAAGCTGAAAATATTTGTGTTCATCATCGTACTCAAATTTTGCACCTAATTTTTCAAATCCAATAATATGTGTATCCAATCTTCTTCTTCCAATTTTATCGCCACCGGGTTTGGGTATATATGCTTTTTTAAACCGTGCCAACATTGGTCCGGCAAGCATTACAGCTCCTCTTAATTTTCCACTTTTTTTTCTAAATAAATCCGAAGCTAAAAAATCTACATTTACATCATCTGCCCTAAAAGTATAGGAATGATTATTGTGTTTTTCAATTTTTACGCCCATATCGTGCAGTAACTCTATTAGCAGATTTACATCCAATATATCCGGAATATTATGGATAACAATTTTATCTGCTGACAATAAAACGGCAGATAATACTTGTAGTGCTTCGTTTTTAGCTCCTTGAGGTACAATTTCACCGCTTAATTTTTTGCCACCTCTAACTTCAAATGAACTCATAATTTATTGGTTATTTATCAAAAATAAAAAAGCCTTTGCATAACAAAGGCTTTAACCCTAAAAACACTATGAAAAAGTTATTGTAATAAGTTTTATATAATAGCCGATATTAAGATGATGGTTACAAAAAATATAGAAAGTGTATTAACTATTTTTTGATCGAGGTTGATGCTGTTTTTCATGGATTTTATTTTTAGTGATGGTTATTCGCTTATTTGATATAATAAGATGGAAAATGATGCCAAAATACTATCTTGCTGAAAATCAATTGAATAGAGATTTGCTGTTTGCTATTTTTTTCCAAAATATGGATTAGCAATATGTTTTTTGGACACCACTATTAACGCAGTCCATTTGCTTTAGAAATAAGCAACTAACAACCGCCGCTGTTTTATTGAATATTTACAGCTTTGCGGGTCAACCATGATAAAAAAACCCAATCACTTTATATTATTAACCGGAAAAAAATATTTAAATACGCTGCAAAACTTCTTCTCCCATAGCGTTGGTACCTAATATTTTTGCTGCCGGAGTAGTTGCATCTGCAATATCTTTTGTTCTAAATCCTGCTTTTAAAACAGCATCTACTGCATTAATAATTACATCCGATTCTTCTTTTAAACCAAAAGATATATCAAGCAACAATGCTGCTGAAAGAATAGAAGCTAAAGGATTGGCAATTCCTTTTCCTGTAATATCATGAGCAGAGCCATGTATGGGTTCATAAACGCCTGTTCCATCGCCAATAGAAGCAGAAGCCAACATTCCCATAGATCCTGCAATTTGCGATGCTTCATCGGTTAAAATATCTCCAAATAAATTGGCTGTAACAATTACATCAAATCTTCGTGGATCTTTAATTAAAAGCATGGCTGTTGCATCTACAAATTGGTGTTCTACTGTTACATCCGGATATTCTACTGCAATTGATTGAATTACTTCACGCCACAATCTCGACGTTTCAATAACATTTGCTTTATCAACAGAACATAATTTTTTTCTTCTGGTTCTGGCAGCATCAAAAGCTTTGCGTGCAATACGTTCAACTTCGTAACGACTATACTCGGCTACGTCGTATGCTGTATCTCCATTATTTTTTCTTCCTTTTTCGCCAAAATAAATATCGCCGGTTAATTCACGAAAAAATAAAATATCAGCTCCTTTTAATATTTCGGGTTTTATGCTGGATGCACCCAATAATTCATCGAATAATTTAATAGGACGAAGATTGGCATACAATCCTAATTCTTTACGCATTCTCAATAAACCTTGTTCCGGGCGAACTTTTGCTGATGGATCATTATCGTATTTTGGATGCCCAACTGCTCCAAATAATATTGCATCGGAGCGTTTCATTTTTTCTAAAGATTCTTCCGGTAATGGGTTGCCGGTTGCTTCAATAGCAACATGACCAATCAATGCTTCGTCATAAATAAATTCATGACCAAACTTAGCAGCAATTTTGTCTAATACTTTTTTACCTACAGCGGTAACTTCTTGTCCGATTCCGTCTCCGGGAACAATTAAAATATTTTTTTTCATTATAAATTTTACTTTGAACTTTTTAAACTCTTTTAACCTTTTAAACTTTACATCAAATTCAACATCTTTTGCGTTGCTTTAATGGCAGCAACAGTTTGATCGCTATCTAATCCGCGTGTTTTAAATTCTCTTCCGTTAAAATCCCAAGTAATAATGGTTTCGCATAATGCATCCGATTTTCCGCCAGGCGGAATGCGTACTGCATAATCGGTTAATATAGGTAAGCTGAGTTTTTTCTTTTTATAAATAGCTTTTAGTGCATTCATAAATGCATCGTACTGCCCATCGCCTTGCGAGTGTTCTTCAAAAATTTCTCCATTAATATTAATTTTTAATGTAACCGATGGTCGTAAATTTTTTGAATGGGTAAGTACATAATTCTCTATCTGCACTTTTTCATCAATGGCATTACTATCTAATACATCAGAAATAATATAAGGCAAATCGGATTGAGTAACAACTTCTTTTCTATCCCCCAATTCAATAATACGTTGTGTTACTTTTTTTAAGTCGGCATCGGCTAATTGAATACCTAATTGCTGTAAATTATTTTCTATATTGGCTTTGCCGCTTGTTTTACCCAATGCATATTTTCTTTGCCGGCCAAAACGTTCGGGCATTAAATCATTAAAATATAAATTATTTTTTTTGTCTCCATCAGCATGTATGCCGGCAGTTTGTGTAAAAACATTTTCGCCAACAACGGGTTTGTTTACCGAAATTCTGAAACCCGAAAAAGTTTCAACCAACTTACTTACCGAGTACAAAGATTTTTCAACAACCGAAGTTTTTACATCTTTTACATAATCGTTTAAAACGGCTATAGCACTTGCTAAAGGTGCATTTCCGGCACGTTCGCCCATTCCATTAACGGTTAAATGAATTCCTTTAATGCCTGCTTTTACTGCTTCTAACACATTAGCAATACTTAAATCGTAATCGTTATGAGCATGAAAATCGAAATGTAAAGCGGGGTAACGTTGTACAATTGATGTAATATATTCTTTTGTTTCAGATGGAATTAAAACACCTAACGTATCGGGTAATAAAATTCTTTTTATTGGTTGTGTAGCTAAAAAATCTAAATATTGAAAAACATATTGCGGAGAGTTACGCATTCCGTTACTCCAATCTTCCAAATATACATTACACTGAATATTGTTTTTTTGTGCTAATGCAATTACATTACCAACTTCTTCAAAATGTTGTTCCGGCGTTTTTTTTAATTGATGCGTTAAATGATTAATAGAACCCTTAGTTAATAAATTCATTACCGTAGCTCCGGCTTGTATCATCCAATCTACAGAGGTAGTGCCATCTACAAAAGTTAATACTTCAATCTTATCAATAAATCCATTTTTCGAAGCCCATTCGGTAATTTTTTTCACCGCTTTAAATTCGCCTTCCGATACGCGAGCCGATGCAATTTCAATTCTATCAACTTTTACTTCGGTTAATAATAATTGAGCAATGGTTAATTTTTCGGAAGAAGAAAAAGATACACCGCTGGTTTGTTCACCATCACGAAGCGTTGTATCCATTATTTCTATATGGCGTTTTTGTTGAGTCATTATTAATATTTAATCGAAATTTTCATTACGCTTAATATGCTGTGGTAGCAACAAAACTTTTTATCTCTTCTTTCATCGATTGCAAATAGTCAATATCATCAAATCCATTTATCATATTATGTTTCTTGTACCCATTAATTACAAAAGATTCTTTTTCGCCGGTAGCAATTATAGAAACGGTTTGTTCTACTAAATTCACTTCAAATTCGGCTGTAGCATTGGCTTCAATTGATTTAAATATTTTATCTAAAAATTCGGCACTTACCGTTACAGGAAGTATGCCAATATTTAAAGCATTATTTTTAAAAATATCGGCAAAAAAACTCGATATTACACATCTAAAACCATAATCGTAAATGGCCCATGCCGCATGCTCGCGACTGCTTCCGCTGCCAAAATTTTTTCCGCCTACTAATATTTTTCCGGAATAAATTGAGTTATTAAGAACGAAATCTGTTTTAGGTGTATTATCGGCATTATACCTCCAATCTCTAAATAAATTATCGCCAAAACCTTCTCGCTTAGTTGCCTTTAAAAACCGTGCAGGAATAATTTGATCGGTATCAACATTTTCTATTGGTAAAGGAACTGCTGTACTTTTTAATATGGTGAATGTATCGTAAGCCATGATATGAGTTATAAGTTTTAAGTTATGAGTTATAAGTTGTCTACATCTATTCTCTCTGCCTGTTACAACAAATCTCTCGGATCGGTTATAACGCCTGTAACTGCTGCTGCTGCTGCAACTAACGGACTTGCCAACAATGTTCTTGCACCTGGTCCCTGACGCCCTTCAAAATTTCTGTTACTGGTACTTACTGCATATTTACCTGCAGGAATTTTATCATCATTCATTGCCAAACAAGCAGAACATCCAGGCTGACGCAATGAAAAACCCGCTTCTGTTAATATATCTAAAATCCCTTCTTCTTTAATTTGTGCTTCAACAATATGCGAGCCCGGAACTAACCAAGCGGTAATATTATCTGCTTTTTTACGGCCTTTTACAATTGTTGCAAATGCTCTAAAATCTTCAATTCTTCCATTGGTACAACTTCCTAAAAAAACATAATCTACTTGCTTACCAATTAATTTTTCATTCTCGGCAAAGCCCATATAAGCCAACGATTTTTTATAAGAAGCTTCGCCATCTTTTACCGCATTGGCTAAAGGAATATTTTTAGAAATACCGGTACCTAATCCGGGATTAGTGCCATAAGTAATTTGCGGTTCAATTTCATTGGCATGAAAACTTAATTCTGCATCAAATACAGCACCGGCATCGGTTTTAAGCGTTTGCCAATAAGCCAATGATTGATTCCAAGCTTCCTCTTTCGGAGATTTTTCTCTTCCTTTTAAATAATTATACGTTGTTTCATCGGGAGCAATCATTCCGCCACGAGCCCCCATTTCAATAGATAAATTGCAAACGGTCATTCTTCCTTCCATACTCATGTTTTCAAAAACTTCGCCTGCAAATTCAATAAAATAACCGGTGGCACCGCTGGCAGAAATTTGAGAAAGAATAAATAACGGAACATCTTTTGGCACCACACCTTTCCCTAATTTTCCGTTGATGGTAATACGCATTTTTTTAGGTTTGGGCTGCATAATACATTGAGAAGATAAAACCATTTCTACTTCTGAAGTACCAATACCAAATGCAATAGCACCAAATGCACCGTGAGTAGAGGTATGAGAATCTCCGCAAACAATAGTCATGCCCGGAAGTGTAATTCCATTTTCGGGGCCTACCACATGCACTATCCCATTTTTAGGATTATTTAATCCCCAATGAGAAATACCATATTTAGCTGTATTTTCTTCTAAGGCTTTTAATTGATTGGCAGAAAGTGGATCTTCTACCGGTAAGTGTTGATTAAGCGTGGGAGTATTGTGATCGGCTGTTGCAAAAGTTCTTTCCGGAAACATTACAGAAATTCCTCTCGTTTGTAATCCAAGAAATGCAACCGGACTGGTTACTTCATGAATAAAATGGCGGTCGATGAATAAAACATCGGGACCATCTTCAATTTTGCGTACCACATGTGCATCCCACACTTTATCGAATAAGGTTGTTGGTATATGGCTCATTATTATTAATTAGATTTTTAAATAAATTTTTGATTGAAATTTAATACAGAGCTGCAAAAGTCGAAAAATATCTGCGAAATCGAGTACTTTTCTGAATTTTTATTTGAGAAATCCCCGTTAAATTAAAAAATCACATCTAAATATTGCATTGTTTCATTGGGTGAATGTTACAGAAAAAATGATTGCTTTAAGCTGATGTTTACTTTAAAAAACATTAATGTACAATCATATTATTTCCCATATTTTCCAATGCTATTCCTTTGGTTTCGGGCATCAGCTTCCAAACATATAGTAATTGTAAAACCATCATTATTGTAAAAAAACCAAAAATATAAGCTCCGCCAAAACTATTGGCAAAAAAAGTAAATGTTTGAGAAATTAATGCAGCAAAAAACCAATGGGTTAAAGCTCCAAAAGACATTCCTGCGGCTCTTACAGAATTTGGAAATATTTCAGAAATAAATACCCAAATAACCGATCCTTGACCAATAGCATGAGCCGCAATAAATAAAAATACAAACCATGTAATTCCGCCATTAATATATCCTGCAAATGCTAACGACATTAATGAAAGTGAAATGATATATCCTACAGAACCAATAAAAAGTAATGTTCTTCGGCCACTGCGATCTATTAAATACCAACCTAAAATAGTAAATAAAAAGTTGATAATTCCAATACCGGCACTGGATAAAAACGCTGCACTTTTGGCCATTCCGGCCATTTCAAAAACACGGGGTGCAAAATAAATGATGGCATTAATGCCCGATAACTGATTAAAAAATGCCAACAGAAAAGCAAGTAGTAATGGCTTAAAAAATTTACGCGTAAATAAAAATTCTTTTTGGGTCTGATGCGAGTGTTGAATTTCGTTAATTAACTCATTTGCATTCGCTCCACTTTTTTCAAAAATTTTTCGAGCTTCGCCTTCATTATTTTTATAAAGTAGTAACCACCGTGGACTTTCGGGTGTAAAAAACATCATCCCCGAAAATAATAAAGCCGGAATGGCAATTAATCCCAACATATATCGCCAATCATTCTCTCCGCCAAAGCCTTGTAATAAATAATTAAAAAAATAAGCCAATAAAATTCCACATACCACATTCAATTGAAAGGCAATACCCATTTTACCTCTATGCTGTGGTGGTGCAATTTCCGAAATATATACGGGTGCCACAACCGAAGAAGCACCAATACTTAATCCGCCTAAAAAACGAAAAGCCATAAATACATACACATTTTGTGCCATAGCACTGCCAATTGCCGAAATAAAAAATATACCACCAATTGCAATTAAGGTTTTTTTGCGGCCAAATTTATTAGCCGGAATACTGCCTGTTCCTGCTCCAACAATAGTCCCGTACAATGCCATAGCAATGGCAGTACCATGTAATAAATCGCTTAATTGCCATAAATGCTGAATATGCTGTTCGGCACCGGAAATGTTTGCTACGTCCATGCCAAATAGCAATCCGCCTAAAGCAACCGTAATAGACCAAAAGATTAAATTTTTATTCATATTTTTTCGTTAGAAGATGAGATATTTTGAAGCTTCAATTAGTTAATTTCATACACCACTGCTTCGTATGGTTTTAATATTTTGTTATTGGAAGGATTGGTATAATTAGCTAATAAAATTTTTGCTTTACTGATATTGATAGATGTTTTAAATGATGCATTCTCTTGTGTAAAATTGAGAGCAACCAATAATTTTTTACCATTTAATTCTCTTGTATATGCATATACTTTAGCATTATTTTCATCAACTATTTGGTATTTACCATAAACCAATACTAAATTATTTTTTCTTAATTGAACTGCTTTTCTAAAATAATTTAAACAAGAGTTTGCATCTTTTTCTTCTTTAGCTACATTAATGGTTGTATAATTAGGATTTACTTTTAACCAAGGAATTCCACCAGAGAAACCTGCATTGGTTGAAGAATCCCATTGAAAAGGCGTTCGCCCATTATCGCGGCAACTGAATTTAATATTTTCCATAAACTTTTGCAAATCGCCGCCATTATTTTTTACATACTGATATTCATTTAAGGTGGGCATATCTTTATAATCCTCAATTTTATCAAATCCAATATTAGTCATTCCTAATTCATCACCATTATAATAATAAGGTGTACCTCGCATGGTTAAAATAAATGTAGTAAGCATTTTAGAAGAAACTTCTCTAAACTTGGGGCTATCATTTCCAAATCTGCTTACCATTCTTGCCTGATCGTGATTAGCTAAAAAAATAGAAAGCCAACCTTTATTGGCAAATGCACTATCCCACTTGGTAAATATGCGTTTAAACTGTAGAACGCTGTAGCCTTCGGGTTTGGCTATATCAATAGCGTCAAAGGCATACGCCATATTTAATTCGTTTCGATCTTCATCTACTAAATCGTGTGCATCTTGAAAGGAATTTCCAGCCCCTTCTGCAACACTCATAACATTATATTTACTCAAAATTTTATTATTCATTTCTTGTAAATAGGAATGAATAGGCGGCACCATAGCATGATAGTTAATGAAATTTTTTTCGTAGCCTTTTGGAAAAGGAGGAAAGCTAGTATCCTTACTTACAAATTGAAATGCATCGAGCCTAAAACCATCAACACCTTTTTCTGCCCAATAATGCATAATGTTGTAAACTTCGTTCCTAAGTTGCGGATTCTCCCAATTTAAATCGGGTTGCTTTACCGAAAAAAAGTGCAAATAATATGCATTGGTAAGCGAATCGTATTTCCACGCACTATGATTGATATCAAATTGGCTATACCGATATGGTGGTTTGCCCCGTTCGGCATTCCACCAATGATAATAATTTCTATACGGATTAGTTCTTGAACTACGACTTTTTTTAAACCATTCATGCTCATCGCTACTGTGGTTTACTACTAAATCCATTACAAATTTTATCTTTCGTTGGTGCAAGCCTTTTAATAACTCATCGAAATCTTTCATTGTTCCAAACTCTTTCATAATGTTTCTGTAATCGCTAATATCATAACCATTATCATCATTTGGCGAGCTATATATAGGATTTAACCATACAACATTAACTCCTAAACTTTTTATGTAATCTAATTTCGAAATTATTCCTTTTAAATCTCCTATACCATTGCCATCGCTATCTTTAAAACTTCTTGGATATATTTGATAAACAACTGCCTCTTTCCACCACTTTCTATTAGGTATTGTAGTTTGACTGCTACTTTTTTGTGAGAAGAAAATAAGTAGTATCAATATGGCAACCCATTGTTTTTTCATTATTACAATTTTAGTGTGAAGAAAAATTACCTCATCATAGCTATTATGTTTTGCAAGCACTTTTAAAAATAATCTTTATAGTTTGATTTCTTTAGTTTTTACATTTCACGAATAAATAAAAACGATTGCGGTGGAAATTTTTAATAAAAAAGGCTGCTATAAAAGCAGCCCAATATAAATTATCACAGTTTATAGCTTTTCGTATAATGCTCGCAACTTGTCTCTTGTCATAATTTTTTCCCAATCTTTTCCTAAGGCATTTTCCCATAAGGGTTTCATCCCCAACGAAACATTCATCATTGTTTCAAACTGATCATCGGATAAACCTTTGCAAATTCCTGTTGGAATATCTACTTTATTTTTATCAACCATTCGTTTAAACACATCAACACCTTCCGGATAAAATTCGTGTAAATGATTCATTACAATGCAATTTCCTATTCCGTGCTTAGTTCCTAATAAATAACTTAATCCATAACTTACCGCATGTGCTACACCTACCTGACTATAAGCAATGCTCATTCCTCCGGCATAAGAAGCCATCATTAATTTATCATCGCAACTATCATCCCATTCATTTTTTTCTAAAAAAATATCTTGGCATAATTGCAAGGCTTTTTCGCCATAACTTTTACTAAACTCGTTTAAATAGGTTCCCTGTAAACTTTCTATACAATGAATATAACAATCCATTCCGGTATAAAATCGTTGATTTACGGGAGCATTTTTGGTTAATTCGGGATCAAGAACAATTTGATCGAAAGGAGTAAAATCTGAATTCATTCCCAACTTTCTAATTGGACCGGTTAAAACTGTTGTTCTGGAAACTTCTGCTCCTGTACCACTTAAAGTTGGAATACCCGCTTTATATACGCCGGCGTATTTTACCAAATCCCATCCTTGATATTCTGCTGAAGAACCCGGATTGGTCATCATTAATGCAACCGCTTTGGCTAAATCCATAGCACTACCGCCGCCAATGCCAATAATACCACTTACAGTTCCAAATTCGCTTTTTAATTGTTGTGCTAAAGCATCCACCTGTTTTGTTTTTGGCTCGTTGGTTACATCGGCAAAAATAATTGTATCCTTTTCTCTTGTTGGTATTCTATTAATTAATGGTTTGCCAGAT
>JAKAJX010000033.1 GCA_021824855.1 Bacteroidota bacterium
GCGCACGCAAGTCGAATATCCTTTTGCAATTTCTTGCCGAGGCGATTACTTTATGCTGCATCGGCGGATTTGTGGGAATCGTTCTTGGAATCGGATTAGGCAATCTGGCTGGAAGTTTCTTAAGTGAACAGCAATATCTAAAGGCGATGTAGCAGTATCTGTAAAATTATATGATCCATCGGCGGTAAGGTTGTATTGATTATTGGGAGAGCTAACGTTGAAATTAATTAAGTGATCTGCTTTTATAAAATTGCTTTTAATATTAATTATTCCAATTGAATCGTTGTTTAATCTAAACTGTTCTGCATTTAAGTTTGCTTCAATATTAAATTTTCCATAAAAATCGTGTAAGTGAATTTCTCCGGTTAATAAGCCCTCCATTTTCGGGTCTTTAAAAAATAATGAAGTAATATCGCCTAATACAATATTTTTCATTTTTACAATTAAATTATTTTTATAGTCTCCATCTTCATTTTCTGTTTCAACAACTATTTCTTGAAAGCCTTGATAGAATTTTACATTTTGTGCCGATACATAATCTTGTGTTATTGAAATTTCTCCTTGCTTTTCTAAATACCATCTTTTTTCGTTTAAAATAAAAGAGGATGGATTAAAATGTATTCTAATACCTTTTTGAAGTGTATATATTTCTGCATTTAAATCGGCTTCGTTTAAAGTATTGCTGGCACTGGTTTTTAAAGAAATGGTTGAATGATCGTTGGAAGAAGTGATATTAATATGTGTATTGGGAAAGTTTAAACTATCACTTACTTGAACCGATGCAATACTTCCAACAAATTGTAAAGAATCAAAATTGCCTAATCCAAATATGTTGGCATCGGTTAAAGAATATTTTTCAAATTGCCCATAAGGCAGGCTTAGGTTTAAATTAAAAATATCTTTCTTCGTATCTATTCCGCCAAAAATATTTGCATTGTTAAAGCCGCTTAATTTGGTATTAAATAGTTTTAAATAAGGTTCTATATAATTGCTGTTAATGTTAAAAACAAAATCCTGCTTGGTGGGATTATCTTTAGGAGCATTGATGTAAGAAGGAAAATATCTGTGTAAAAAAGATTGAAAATTAGTTTGCAAATCGAGAATGCGAAAATCGCCTATAATAAAAGCACTAAAATCGTTGCTGCCTAAATGAAGAAATTTTTTATTTTGAGTTAATCCGGAAGATAAGTTTAAGGAATCGAAACTAAGTGTATTAAAATCGTTGCCAATATTGGCATTCAGTAATTTTGCCGAACCCGAAAAATTATCAATGTTACTGGCACTAAAATCAATATCTAATAATCCGGTTAGGTACACATTTTCTTTGTAAAAGTTTAACGGTTTAAAATTCGATTTTACTAAATCGCCCAAAATATTGTATATCGGAATTTCTTTGGTAAGATCTATTTCAACCTGACTTTTAAGTTCGAGATTAGGATCGTCAATATTTACTTCGCCACTAAAATACTTTTTTTGAAAAATGCCATTAGTAGTAATGTTTGAATAGGTATAATCGTTAAAAGCAAGTTTACTAATATTGCCTTCGATGCTTGTTTTTAGTTTGGCAATAGAAAAATTAGTTCCGGATATTTTTCCCTTAAAATCAACAGTGCCCAGTTTATCAGTTTCCAAAAATTTTCCAATATTAAACTGAGTGGTAGTAACCGTTCCCGAATAGGTATCATCTTTTGTTGCAGAAAGTTTCATGGCAACATCGGCTGCTACCGACCCTAAATCTGAGCTAACATTTCCATTGGTTTTAAAATCGTAAATGGTTCCTGTATAATTTCCTCTAAATAATACATTGCCTAAAGCAGCAAGGTTGGGTAGTTTTACTTGTTTAATAATTGGAGCATAAATACCGGCATCGTTATAATTTGTTTTTATAATGCCATTTTTAAAATTAATTATGGTTGAATGAATATTGGGCAATCCTTTCATACTAAAGTTGCCGGTGATATAGGTAGCACTATTATTTTTTGCAAATAAGTTTTTTACATTAAAATTGGCAACTGTGCCTAAAAAATTTCCACTTATTACTGCTACAGTTTTCCAAAGTTTTAATTCGGGTGCAAAAAATGCAATATCATCGCTGCTAACTTTGGCATCTTTAAAATTAGCATCCATGATTACTTCATTGATGTAATCGCTAAAATCGTGATTAAAATGCTGAAACTTCATTGCATAATAATTATTGAGTTTGCTTTTGTTGGTTTCTAATTCTAGTTTTGCAAACTCCATAATGGACGGAGTAACTTTATAATGTGCTTTTAATTTTTTTAATATTAATCCGCATCTTTCTTTGGCATTTAGCAATACATCACTTTGTAAAGTATCTTTTACTAAAATGGTATTATTAAATTTTCCATTAAGTTTTGTAATATAAATATGGCTTCCATCAAAATAGGGAAGTGGTTTATTCTGATTAGATTCTATGCTTAACGTGCCGTTTGTAATAGCTATTTTACCAACTCGAATAGTCAAGTTATTGGTGTTCATTCTCAATCCTGTATCTAAAGCAATGATAGGTTGGGTTTTAGTAAGTATCGAATCGGGAATTAATCCCTTATAATCCGATAAAGCAAACAAAGGGTTATCAATATCTATAGAATTAATGCGAAATGTTTTTTTATTTAAATTAATACTATCTGCATTTACAACTAAGCTTCCCACTTTTACTTGTATAGTTTCGCCACGCCACAAATCTTTGCTAATAAAATGTACATTCTTGAAATCAATTTTTTTAAGATCAATTTGAATGGGTTTCGATTTTTTATTTTTAGATGGAGGTGATGATAAATGATCGGCAATAAATTGATAATTCCAGATAGAGTCTTTTCGTTGCAGTTGTATAAGTGCATCCTCTAATCCAATATATTTTATTTCCGATTTATCTTTTATAAAAAACCAATCAGTAATTCTTAGCTTAATGGCACCTGCATATAGAATGGTATCTTTCGCTTTATCTCTTACAAGCATACCTTCTATATTCATTCTATTAAATAATGAAAAACTAACATTTTTTATTTTTACTTCAGTGCCTAATTTTTGTGAAATATTTTTGGTGGCAATGCCCACTAACCAATTTTGTACGGGCGAAGTTTGCACTGCAATTATGCTTATGATTACTATAAGCACAATTGTTAACGAAACATATCTTAATATTTTAAAAAAATTCTTCAGAACATCCTATTTTAGTGCAATAAAAATAAAGGTACTTTCTTATTGTTCAAATTCAATACCAAACTATTATATGAAATTATATTTTGTACTAATTATAACTGTTTGTGCTGTATTTTTTAGTAAAG
>JAKAJX010000065.1 GCA_021824855.1 Bacteroidota bacterium
TTTTGAAAAATGAATATTACCATTAATACACCTGCACTATTATTTCCTGCTATTAGTTTGGTTATGTTGGCTTATACCAATAGGTTTTTAGCATTGGCAAGTGTTGTTCGAAATTTGCATGATAGATACAAAAATAATGATCAGAAAAATGTACTTCATGGACAAATAAAAAATTTGCGATATCGCCTAAAGCTTATTAAAAATATGCAGGCTTTTGGTGTAATTACATTTTTAGGGTCAATACTTAGTATGTATTGTATTTATATTAATGCAATGGTTTTTGCCGATATTACTTTTGCATTAAGCTTAATTAGTTTTGTTATTTCATTATTACTTTCTTTTTGGGAAATTCAATTAAGTAATAAAGCATTGGAATTGGAATTAAGTGATATGGAAGGATTAGAAGATCCTACGGTATTAGACTATATTAAAAGCAAATTCGATAAAGAATAAAATAACTTAAATGCTAATGGTTAGCAATTAGTTCATTACGCTCGAAAATAAAATTTTTCTTTCACCAATTTGTTGCCTCCACATTGCATAATATAAACCTTTCTCTGTAAGCAGTTCGGAATGAGAACCCGTTTCAATAATTTTTCCTTTTTCCAAAACATAAATTCTATCTGCATGCATAATAGTGCTTAACCTATGAGCAATCATTACTGTTATTTGTTCTTTTTCTTGCGAAATAGTTTTAATGGTATTTGTAATTTCTTCTTCAGTTATAGAATCTAATGCAGATGTTGCTTCATCGAAAATAAGTAAATGAGGATGTCGCAATAATGCACGAGCAATGCTTAAACGTTGTTTTTCTCCACCACTCAATTTTAAACCACCTTCACCAATAACAGTATCAATCCCTTTTTCTGCTCTGCTCAATAAATTATTGCAACTTGCTTTTTCTAAGGCAAGTCGTAAATCGGCATCTGTTGCATCAGGGTTAACAAATAATAAATTTTCTTTTATGGTTCCTGCAAAAAGTTGTGTATCCTGTGATACAAAGCCAATCTGATTTCTTAATTCATCAAAATGTAAATCATCGCCATCAATTCTATTATATAATATTTTTCCCTCAATCGGTCTGTATAAACCTACCAATAATTTTACTAATGTACTTTTTCCTGCGCCGCTTGGTCCAACAAAGGCAATAGTTTCTCCTTTTTCAACATTAAACGAAATAGCATCTAAAGCATTAAATTGTGCAGTTTGATGTTTAAATGTAACATTGGTAAATGCCAACTCTTTAATAATACCAATGTGTTTGGGCGATGCAGGTTTGGGTTCGGGGCTTTTTTGCATTAGGATATGAAAATTATTAAGTGAAGCTTCTGCTTCGCGATAGCTTAAAATAATATTTCCAATTTCTTGCATGGGACCAAATATGAAGAAGCTGTAAAACTGAAGTGAAATTAATTGCCCTGTGGTTAATACATCTTTGTATATTAACCATAATAATGTAAACGTAATTACATTGCGTAAAAAGTTTACCAATGTTCCTTGAATAAAACTTAAAGAGCGAATGCTTTTTACTTTTCTTAATTCTAATCCTAATATTTTGTAAGTGTTTTTATTTAATCTATTTACTTCCTGGTTGGTTAAGCCTAAACTTTTTACTATTTCAATATTGCGTAAGCTTTCGGTGGTAGATCCTGCTAAGGCAGTTGTTTCTTTTACAATATTTTTTTGTATAATTTTTATTTTCTTACTGAGTAAATTAGTTACAACTGCTATTAATATGGCCCCGCCTAAATATACAGGCATAATACTCCAATGCAATCTAAATGCATAAATACTTACAAAAATTACACCTACTAAAATGCCAAATAAAACATTAATAAAATAACCAATAAATTTTTCTGTATCTGTTCTTACTTTAGTTAAAATAGATAATGTTTCGCCGCTACGTTGATCTTCAAATTCTTGAAATGGTAATTGCATAGAGTGTTGTAATCCATCGGTAAAAATTTTAGCTCCAAACTTTTGTACAATTACATTTACAGCATAATCTTGAAATGCTTTAGCAATACGGCTTACCATGGCAGTAGCTACTAAAAGCATTAAGAAATACATAAGGCCATGTTCTGTTGCATAACCAAAAAGAAATTGCGATTCTGATCGAAATAATTTTCCGGCTTTATCGAATGAATGTGGATGGCCGGCAAAAAGATCTATTACACGACCTATTAAATACGGATCGAACATTGAAAACACCTGATTAATTGAAGCAAGTAATAAGGCAAATGCAATTAGCCAACGATAAGGCTTTATATATTGTAATAAAATTTTCATTTGTAAAGATTGAGTAGATGTAGTACACAAAAATGGTACAAACTGTTTTTTAATGCCAAAGAGTCATCTTTTACAACTTATTTATCGGATTTGTAGATAATACCATTTTTCATTACCCACTTTATTTGTTGTAATAGTTGAATATCTTTTGTTGGATCGCCATTTACAGCTATTAAATCTGCCAATGCACCTGTTTTTATTTCTCCAATTAATCCTGTTTTGCCTAACAATTCTGCGGCGGTAATAGTTGCAGTTTGTATGGCTTGTGTAGTGGTCATTCCCCAATTAACCATATATTCAAAATCTTTTGCTTCGGGTAAATTCCAGTCATAACCACCAATGTCTGTTCCATAAGCTACTTTAATGCCGGCATTGATGGCTCGCTTAAATATGGCAGGCATTGATTCTTTAAATTGCATATTGATATTACTTCCGGCTTTGGCTCTTCCTTCGGCAACATATTCATTTACAAAAATAGTAGGGCACCAATATATTTTTTTATTTACCATTAATTGTACACATTCTTCATCCATTCCACTGCCATGTTCTATAGAAGTGGCACCTGCATTAATGGCTGCAATAATTCCATCTCTTGTCATAGCGTGAGCAGCTAATTTTTTTCTCGATTTAATTGTTTCATCGCCTATGGCGTTTATTTCATCAGTAGTAAAATTGGGTAAGCTTCTATAAGTTCCGTCATCTAATTTATAGTAGTTTCTATCGGCATAAATTTTTATCCAATCTGCACCATGTTCTATTTGTTGGCGAACAGCTTTTCTTGCTTCATCGGCTCCGGTTATTTCTTGTAAACCTTTAGGCAGGTTCAATTCCCATGAATATTCCGAAGCTTTAATAGGATAATGTCCGGTGCTATTTATTGCAAGGGTTGATACAAACATTCTTGGTCCGGATATGTATCCTTCTTCAATCGCTTTTTGTAAATCAACATCGGCAAAACCTGCGCCTTCTGTACCTAAATCTCTAATGGTTGTAAATCCGTTTTGTAATGCTTTATAACAACTGCTTACAGCACGAATAGTGCGAAGTGGAATGGATTGTTTTAATAATTGCACATTGTAATCTTCTGCAGTAATATCTGCTTGCAATAAAACATGTGTATGGCAATCTATTAATCCGGGAAGAACAAAATAGTTCGATAAGTTGATAAGCGTATCGGTTTTTTGTTTGAATGATGAGGCAGGTATAATAGATTCGATGGTATTATTGGTAATGATAATTACTTGGTTAGATAAAACTTCTCCTGTTCTTACGTTTAGCAACTTGCCACATTTAACTGCAATAGTTTTTTGTGCCAATGTAGCAAAAGATAAAATTTGTATCAACGCAAATAATAACAACAAATGCTTTTTCATTTTGTATTTCTTTTGTTGTGATAAAAGCTATTGTAGGGTATTTTTATATACTATACCGTCTTTCATAACAAATTGAACATTTTCTAAACTACTAATATCCGAAAGTGGATCTTTGCTAACTGCAATGATATCGGCTAATTTACCTTCGGTAATTGAACCAACTTTTTCCTTAATACCCAATAAGTCGGCGGCACTAATAGTTGCTGCTTTAATGGCTTGCATGGGAGTTAATCCATATTGCACCATCCATTTAAATTGTTTAGCATTCCATCCGTGTGGATATACGCCTGCATCGGTACCAAAAGCAATTTTTACACCTGCTTGAGCGGCTTTTCTAAAATTTTCTCTTTGTGCTTTTCCAATCATTCTTTCTTTGTTTAATATTTTTTCCGGAAACCCTAATCTGGCATATTCACTCATAATATATTCATCATTATAAACATCACTTACTAAATAAGTGCCATGTTCTTTCATTAAAGTAATTCCTTCATCATCTAATAAACTGCCATGTTCAATAGAAGCAACACCTGCTTTTACAGCCATTTTTATAGCTTCTGCACCATGTGCATGTGCACAAGCTTTCTTTCCCCACACTTTAGCTTCGCTAACAATGGCATTCATTTCTTCTTGTGTAAACTGCGGTGCACCTACACTTTCTTCTTCGGTTAATACGCCGGCACTGGCACCAAACTTTATTACATCGGCACCGTATTTAATATTGTAGCGAACTTGCTCTCTTACGCCTTCTACACCATTGGCAACACCGCTCATTCCTTTAGGCATATCGAAGTTGAGATAAGGAGAAAAGCCATTCAAATCGCCATGGCTGCCTGTAGATCCAATAAACATTGTTGCTACTAACATTCTGGGACCGGGGATATCGCCATTGTTGATAGCATTGCGTAATGCTACATCTACCAGGCCCACTGCACCCACATCTCTTACTGTTGTAAAACCCGCATCCAGTGTGCGTTTGGCATAAACGGGAGCTACAACGGCCATATCAACCGGCGATTTTCTAAATATATCTCCATAATAATCTCCACTGGGTTGCCCCGTTAAGTGTGTGTGGCAATCTATTAATCCGGGTAAAATGGTGGCGTTAGATAAATCAATAATGGTAGCTTCTTTTGGAATTGATAATTGAGCACTTATTTTTTGGATAGTATCATTTTTAATTAAGATAAATTGATTAGTTAAAACTTTTTCATTTTCTATATCAATTAATTTTCCTGCTTTTATAACTATTATTTTTTTGTTTTGGGAGAAGACAAATATTGCTGAACAACAAACTGCAATAAATAATATAATTTTCTTCATCAATTTTGTTTTGAGGGAAGATACAACTATTGATGAAAAAACGCGAAAAGAAAATTAGCGCGTTCATCAAAAACCATATTTGTTATGTGATAGTTTTCATACATCAAAAAATTTGAATAGGGTTTTGTCATTGAGGAAATGAATTCATCTACTTTAATTTGTTGCAGTTTTTCATCTTGCTTTCTTATTTTTTCTGAGTAATAAAATGTTATAAATAATTTACTTTGAAATTTGTTTCACCAGCCATGTTTTCAAACTCATCGTCGCCTGTAATTAATGTGGCTTTCTTTGTAATGGTTAACACCGCTGCAAAAGCATCAGCATAGCTCAATTTGTATTTTGCTTTTATTTGTGCTACTTTAAAAGTAAAAGACAAATCCACTTCGTGAATATGAATAGGAAATTCTTGCAGAGCCTTCCAAACAAGAGATGCTTTTTCTGCACCGTCTTTTCTGTAACTCATATAATATACTTCGCCTGCATTAATGCAACTCATGTGTAATTCATGTTTACCTGTTGCAGTTTCGTTTAATAGCTGTGCAATTTTTTCTGCACCTTCTTCATGCCTGAAATAAGCCAGCAACGCATAACTGTCTAAAACGAAATGAGCCATAATTTACCTTTTATGTGATTTTAATTGCAGTCTTTTTGTTTCAAATTTTTCTTCTTCTGCCTTCATTTGTTTCATTTCTTCTTTCAAGTTGCCTGTGCTTTTTAAAATGCCCATAAACGATTTAAAATACTGCTCATCCATGGGTTTTATTATAAGTCCGTTGGGTGTTTCTTCAAAAATTATTTTCACACCGCTTTTAATCCCATATTTATTCCTTAGTCGCTTGGGTACCAGCAATTGTCCTTTTGATGTTAATACAGAAGTTTCCATATTTTTTAATTTGGATACAAATATAATAAAGTGTTACTAAAATAAAAAGTATTACTTTTGATAATAGTACCTATTCTGTTGCAGAAAGCTTCAAAATAAAATGTTATAAACGGTTTATCCTGCCCAACCTTCTCTGTCCAAACTTCTATATTGTATGGCTTCCGCTAAATGTTGGGGTTGTATATTATCGCTAGAACATAAATCGGCAATGGTTCTACTTACTTTTAAAATTCTATCATAAGCTCTAGCCGAAAGGTTTAAACGTTCCATTGCTTTTTTTAATAAGGCTTCCCCCGCTTTATCAATCATACAAATTTCATGTAATTGTTTGCTGCTTATTTGTGCATTGGCATAAATACCTACTTGGTTTTTATAGCGGTTAGCTTGTATTTCTCTGGCTTTAATAACTCTATCTCTAATTTCCGATGAACATTCGGCTTTTTTGGTAGTACTTAATTCGCTAAAAGCAACCGGTGTAACTTCTACATGTAAATCAATTCTATCTAATAGTGGTCCCGATATTTTATTTAAATATTTTTGAACAGTTCCCGGGGCACAAGTGCATTCTTTTTCGGGATGATTATAATAACCACAAGGACAAGGATTCATTGATGCGATTAACATAAAATTTGCAGGAAAATCTAATGCAACTTTTGCACGTGATATGGTTACTTTTCTTTCTTCCATGGGCTGACGCATTACTTCTAAAACTGTTCTTTTAAATTCGGGTAATTCATCTAAAAACAATACTCCATTATGTGCCAAAGAAATTTCGCCGGGTTGAGGAACACCACCTCCACCTACCAGTGCTACATCCGAAATAGTGTGGTGTGGCGAGCGGAAAGGGCGTTTAGCAATTAATGATGCATTCTCGGGTAATTTGCCTGCTACGCTATGAATTTTAGTTGTTTCTAATGCTTCAAATAAACTTAATGGAGGAAGTATGGTTGGCAAACGTTTTGCCAGCATGGTTTTTCCTGCTCCGGGTGGGCCAATTAATATGGCATTATGTCCACCTGCTGCTGCAATTTCTAAAGCACGTTTAATATTTTCTTGTCCTTTAACATCATTAAAATCAAATTCAAATTCGTACTGAGTATTAAAAAATTCTTCTCTTGTATTTACATGAATTGGCTGCAAAGAATTTTCATCTCTAAAAAAATTTACTACATCATTTAAATGTTCAACACCATACACGTTTAGGTTGTTTACCATTGCAGCTTCTCGAGCATTTAATTTTGGAACAATTAATCCTTTAAAACCTTCTTTGCGAGCTTGAATGGCAATAGGTAAAGAGCCTTTAATTGGTTGAATTGTTCCATCTAAACTTAATTCCCCCATCATTACATAATTTTTCAATGCTTCATAATTTTCAATTTGCTCACTGGCACCCAATACGCCAATAGCAATTGGCAAATCGAAGGCAGAACCACTTTTTTTAATATCGGCAGGAGCTAAGTTTACCACAATTTTTGTTCGTGGCATGTGGTAATTATTTGTTTTAATAGCAGCTTCAATGCGTTGCATGCTTTCTTTAACGGCATTGTCGGGCAAGCCAACAATATAATATTTCAAATCGCCGTTGCTAATGTTTACTTCAATAGTAATAGAAATAGCTTCTACTCCATAAACTGCACTGCCAAAGGTTTTTATGAGCATAATGTAATTATTTATACATCAATTTTATTGCAAAATTGAGTTAATAATGAAATGATAAAATTGCTGAGGTGGTATTGCAGAAGGCGAAATAAAAATAGTAAAATATAATTATGTGGCAACTATAATTTCTGTAACATATCTACTACACCTTCTCGTTTTAAAATTAAATAGCCCAAACGATCTTGGCTAATTCCTTCTTTCAATAAATAACTGAATTGAAGTTGATCATCTTTAATATTTGTTTCAAAATATCTGAACAGAATATTTTCATACTTTTTTAGTGCATCGCCAATTTCGTATAAATGGGTAGATAAAATAAAAATGCCATTATTCATTTTTCTTAAACCTTCTATTACGGCTATACTACATTTAATTGCATCTTGCTGATTGGTGCCTTTAAATAATTCATCTATTAATATCAACCATTTTTTGCCATCACCAATTTTCTCAACAGTATTTTTTATGCGCTGTACTTCGTTAAAGAAAAAACTTTCGCCTTTGGTAATATTATCTACCACTTGAATATTGCTTAATATTCCATCGAACAAACATAGCTGCATCTTCTTTGCCGGAACTGCCATACCTAAATGTGCTAAATAAACACTTAATCCCAGTGCTTTAATAAATGTGCTTTTTCCACCCATATTGGCACCAGTTAAAAACAAAAAATTTTTCTCTTTATTTAAGTGAATGGAATAAGCAACAGGCTGTTGTAATTGCAAGTGAAATAAATCATCCGCATAAATAAACGGAGCGTTGGTTTCTTGAAATTCAGGAAAAGTAAATTCAAATTTTTTACTAGCAATTGCACAACTTACATAGGCATCTAACTTATTATAAATTTCTACCAGCTCTAATGCTTTTTGATCGAACTTGTGACGAATATATTTGCCAAATAAAACAACATTGGAAGGCGATAATTTTTTTTCTTTATGCCAGTTCAGCATTTCATCAATGTAGCCATTATTTAATATCATCTCAATTCTCGATACAAATGTTTGCAGTAAAATGCTTTTTGGTTTTGCTATTAATTGTGTTATTTCTTTTAATCCTTTAAAAAAGCTTATAAAATGTTCTAACGAATATTTTGTTAACGAATAATCGGAGTTGTTTAATAGTTTAAAATACCAACTTTCAAGAATAGAATTGGACAACGGAAAAGAATCTAATGGGGTATCGTAAAATTTTTCAATCACCATTATGGTTCCGTTGGTAATTGTTATTGGCCATACATGTTTTATTGTTTCGAGTTGTTTGATGGTATTCTGAACATCGTTAATAGCGTGAATAGAATCTAATGGATGGCGAAGTAAAAATCTTAAATATTCTCTACCGCCATTGGTTTTTGTGAAATTGAGGTAATGAAAAACAGACTGCTCTTCATCCTGATGAAAAACAGAAATGTCGTACAGTGTTGTTTTGTCTATTAGCATATTGGTGGCAAGTTTCCGAGTTTAAGTTTCAAATTATTTTGATGCATTAACCTGTATACAATTATCTATTAAACTGTAGTCTTTCTCCCAGTATAGATTCATTAAATACATTATTTCCATACACTAAATGTCCATTTACAAAAGTATTTTTTATGCTGGCAGGAAATGTAAAATTTTCTAATGGACTCCATCCGCATTTGTATAAAATATTTTTTTGGGTAACGGTGGTTGGTTGCTGCATATTTATTAAAACCAAATCGGCAAAATATCCTTCTCGAATAAAGCCACGCTCTTTTATTTGAAAACATTTTGCAACAGAATGACTCATCTTTTCTACTACTTTTTCTAAACTTATTTTTCCTTCGTTTACATAATGTAGCATTAAGGATAATGAATGTTGCACTAAGGGTAATCCTGCATGAGCTTTTTCGTAAGGCATATTTTTTTCTTCCCAAGTATGTGGGGCATGGTCGGTAGCAATAATATCTAACCTATCGTCTAATAAGGCATTCCAAAGAGCAGCTTTATTGTTAGCAGCTTTAATAGCAGGGTTGCATTTTATTTTATTTCCCAAAGTTGTATAATCATCACTTGTAAAATGCAAATGATGCACGCACACTTCGGCAGTAATTCTTTTATTTTCTAACGGAATCATATTGGTAAATAATTGCAATTCTTTTTCTGTGCTGATATGTAAAATGTGTAAACGGCTATTATGTTTTTTTGCGAATTGAATAGCTTTAAAAGAAGACGTAAAACAAACTTCTTCGTTGCGAATAATAGCATGATCGGAAGGTTCTAAAAAATCTTTTTCTCTCTTTAATTTTTCAAAATTACTTTTTATTAAACTTTCTTCTTCGCAGTGAGTAGCAATTAGTAATTCACTTTCTGCAAAAATTTTATCTAATGCCAGTGCATTATCTACCAGCATATTTCCGGTAGATGAGCCCATAAATATTTTAATTCCGCAAACTTCATTTTTTTTACTATTGGTTTTCATTACTTCCTCGTAATTGGTATTCGATGCGCCCATGAAAAAAGAATAATTTGCCAGCGATGTTTGATTGGCTATGGCATATTTTTCTTCTAATAATTCTTGCGTTAATGCCGGTGGTTGCGTATTGGGCATTTCCATAAAACTGGTTACACCGCCCGCTACTGCTGCTTTCGATTCGGTGTAGATGCTTGCTTTATGTGTAAAGCCGGGTTCTCTGAAATGTACCTGATCGTCAATTACACCAGGTAAAAGAAATTCATTTTCGGCATCTATTTCAATGCACAATTCTTTAGTGGTAATAGAAGAAGCTATTTTTTCAATTCTTTTGTTTTTTAATAATACATCTGCATAAATTCTTTGCCCTTCATTTATAATACAGGCGTTTTTTATTAGGTAGGTATTCATCTTATCTTATTTTTGGAAAAATATTTGCAATGCAATTTATTAAATATGTTGCCGCCTTTGTTTTTTTTATATTGCCCTTTTTGTCTAAAGCACAATCTGATTATATTGGATTGGGTGATAAACAATATATTTTATTAAATAGGTTAGATGTAAAACTTAAGAACGATTCGATTCTGGGTTTTTCTACAGTTAAACCATTGAATAGGCAAAGGGTGGTACAACAAATGGAATGGATAGACTCGCTGTATAAAACAGGTAATGCCGCATTTTATTTATCGAAAGTAGATAAAGAAAATTTGCAATGTTTTTTGGAAAATAATGCCGAGTTTACAAAAAATTATTCTTTTAATATTCGAAAAAATAAAGGAATATTTACCACGCCGCAACATTTATATGCTGTAAAAGATAAGGCATTTTCAATAGTGATTGATCCGGTTTTAAATAGCCAATACGGTAAAACAACAGAAGCTACCAAAACTTTTATAAATACACGAGGCATATTAATACGTGGGCAAATTGACAATAAACTTGGATTTTATACTTATATATCCGATAATCAGGAGGAAGATCCATTGTACGTTCAAAGCTATGTTAGCAAGTGGAATGCTTTGCCCGGACAAGGATTTTTTAAACAATTTCAAAATACAGGGTATGATTATTTTAATGCAAGAGGAGGTGTAACTTTTAATACCGGAAAATATTTCGACCTTCAGTTTGCATACGATAAATTGTTTGTTGGTAATGGTTACAGAAGTTTGTTTTTAAGCGATTTTAGTAGCAACTATTTGTTTTTACGCTTTACAACACATATTGGTAAAATTAATTACGAAGCAATATTGGCACAAACAACAGCACCCTTTAGTTGGCCGGTACAAAACCAGCATAGAGCAGTACCTGCCAACTATTTGGCAATTCATCATTTAAGTTGGCAAATGACCAAAAGATTTAATTTTGGATTGTATGAAAATGTGATGGAAAGCGGGCAAAATGGATTTAGGCCCGGATATTTAAATCCTATTATTTTTTATAAAGCCATTGAGCAAGATTATGGAATTGCAGGAAAAACAAATATTGGATTTGATTTTAAGTGGAATGCTTTAAATAATGTTCAGTTTTACGGACAATTATTGTTTAATGAATTTTTGATGAGTGAAATAGTACATTATAAACGCGGCAGTTGGGAAAATAAACAGGCATTACAATTAGGAATGAAATATATTGATGCCTTTAGTATTAAAAACTTTGATCTGCAAGTAGAAACAAATTTAATTAGACCTTATACATATACCAATACCGATTCTTCTACGGCGTTTACCAATTTTAATCAGCCATTAGCACATCCATTAGGAGCAAATGTAAGAGAGTTTATTGCTATTGCACAATTACAACCTTTGCATAAATTATACATTACTGCAAAAGCATTTTATTTTGAACAAGGAACAGATTCGGCAGGGTTAAATATGGGTTCCAACATTTTAAAAAGTTACGATACAAGAGCAAGAGATTATTGGTTAAAAATTGGATCAGGTAACTTGGCTAAAACTTTATTTACTTCTTTTACGGTTTCGGTAGAAACATTGCCTAATTTATTTGTTGATGGAAATATTAGCTATAGAACTTATTCTGTGGCCGGAAATAACAATAGTAGTAATAATGTATTTTATTCTTTTGGCATTAGATGGAATATTGCAAGAAGAGATTTTGAATTTTAATGAAGCTTCTTAAAAAATAAATTTATTGCTGAGATACTTGATACAGTACAAGTGTGCGACGCAAGAAATGATGCCAATAGTACGATGGTTGGCTGCCAACTAATCTTCAAAATGTAATGAAAAAGCAATCATTCTAGTTTGTAATTTATCGAATACGCTGGAGTATTTATTGGCGGCATCGGGAATAAGGATATTCGATAAACCATTACTAATTTTTAACTCGGGCGATAAAACAAAACTTGGAAAATAAATATTACAACCAATTCCGCCTTCAATACCAAAATCGGATGATTTAAATTTTACTTCTTTGGCACTTTCAACGGTAGTGTTACTGGAAAAATAAATATCGTATTTTATTCCGCCAAATACATACACTCGAAAATTATCTATTCTGTCCGAATTAAATTTTACGTGAATGGGTAAACTTGCAATATTAGCCGGAAGTGTTTTCTTTTGATAAATGGGCTCGCCGGGCAATGGATATTTTAATGTGTAAGTAAAGTATCGGGCACTGCCAATAATAAACTGTGGATTGGCACGTATTTGAAAATGATCGCTTAATCGGCCTGTGGCTAATAACCCAATAGTAATACCGCCACTGCCACCGGGTAAAGCCACTAAAATACTATCGCTTTGTAAAAATTTACTGGATTTTGACGCATGAAGATAAGAGTTGTTATAGCCCAATGTTAAGCCAAAAAAATAGGGTAAGTCGTCATGTTCCAAACGATTTAATTCTTTTTGGGCAAATAAAGAATTTGCAGCAACAAGGCAAATAAATGCCTGCAAAATTATTTGCTTCCGCAATAAATGGTGCATATACCTAAACTAAGTGTTTTTAAATATGTTTGGGTAAATCCTGCTTCATGCATTACGTTTAAAAAGGTTTCTCTTTCCGGAAAAGCTTGTACACTATTATTTAAATATTGATAGGCTTTTTTATTTTTTGAAAAAAGCTGCCGGATGGTTGGTGCTATAAATTTCATGTACAAATTATAGAATAATTTGAATATTCCTTTAGGTTTCGAAAATTCGAGTATTACGACTTTACCTCCGGGCTTTAGTACTCGATGCATTTCTTTTAATCCTTGTTCTAAATTTTCAAAATTTCGAACACCAAATGCAACGGTTATTGCATCGAAAGTATTGTTGTTAAATAAAATTTTTTCGCTATCGCCTAATTGTAGTTCTATAATATTATTTAGGTTGGCTTGATCAATTTTTTTTTGAGCTAAATCGAGCATTCCTTTGCTAATATCAATTCCAATAATTTTGTTAGGATGCAGCATTTTGTGCGTCATTAAAGCAACATCGGCTGTGCCGGTAGCTACATCTAAAATTATTTTCGGGTTATTTTTTTTTAGTTGATTGATGGCTTTTTTTCTCCAACTCACATCAATTCCTGCACTCAAGAATCGGTTAAAAAAATCGTATTGGGTAGAAATATTATTAAACATTTCTGCCACTTGTTGTTTTTTGTTTAAATCGCTGTTACTGTTTGGAACAATTATATCATGGTCAAACTTTGTCATGCCTGCGAATATATTGAATTATAGTGTACTTATCACTTATCGGTTTGTTATAAGTACTCTTTAACAAAACATAGTAAATCCTATTATCTTCGTATCATAAAATGAAAGCAATTATTTATAAATCAACCGGAAGTTGGTATGTAGCTAAAACCTTAGAGGGAAAATTTTTAAATGCACGAATAAAAGGCGTTTTAAAAATTGATGAAATAACATCAACGAATCCTGTTGCGGTTGGCGATGAAGTGGAAATAGCTTGGGAAGATGAAACAGAAACCAATGCAATAATCAGTTCTATTTATGATAGAAAAAATTATGTAGTTAGAGTTAGTCCACATAATAAACATCAACAACATATTGTAGCTTCTAATATCGATCAAAGTATTTTATTTGTAACGCTTAAAGATCCAAAAACATCGCAGGGGTTTATTGATAGGTTTTTAATTGCTTGCGAAATGTATCATCTGCCTGCTGTAATTGTTTTTAATAAGGCCGATATTTATAAAGAAAAAGAAATACAACGGTATACAAGTCTTCAGCAGATATACGAATCAATTGGTTACAAAACATTATTAGCAAGTATATCTAATGGCGATGGTGTTGAAGCAATAAAATCGGTAATGGTTAATAAAGTTAGTTTGTTAAGTGGGCATAGTGGGGTAGGAAAATCTACTTTTATTAATGTTGTTTTACCTCAGCTTTCATTAAAAACTCAGGGTGTAAGCGGATGGAGTGGTAAGGGAATGCACACAACTACTTTTGCAGAAATGTTTGATGTACCTTTTGGTGGAAAAATTATTGATACACCCGGTATTCGAGAGTTTGGTTTAATTCATGTAAACAAACAAGAACTTGCTCATTATTTTCCCGAAATGCGAGCAATTATGCAGCATTGCCAGTTTAATAATTGTTTACATATCAATGAGCCCGGTTGTGCTGTTAAACAAGCCGTTATTGATGGTAATATTTATGAAGAAAGATATATTAGTTATGCTACTATTCTGGTATCTATTAAAGAAAAAGATTGGAGTTAGTATTTGTTTAGTTTAAACTTTGGTGCCTTTTGGGCATCTTTAATGGCTTTAGGATCTCCGGCTGCTAATCTGCCTGCATCCACATTTTTACCATCAGTTGGACAACCATTTTTTGGTGTGCGATGAAATATACTGCAAGCGCTCATCAACATAAGTACGATACATAAAATTGTTATTCTTTTCATCGCTAAAAATGCTTTAATCTTACAACGAAAATAGGGTTTATTTATTTTGAGGGGCATCATTATAATCGTTAAACCACGATGCGTATTGTATATAATTATTGGCTATTCTGTTAATTTCTCCATGCACCAACTCTTTTGTAATATCTTTTAATTTTTTTGCAGGAACGCCGGCATAAATAGTTCCGGTTTCTACAATAGTTCCTTCTGTTACAACCGAGCCTGCAGCTATAATAGAATTGCTGTGTATAATACATCTATCCATTACAATGGCACCCATTCCAATTAGTACATCATCTTCAATTGTACAACCATGAACAATAGCATTATGTCCAATAGAAACATTATTGCCAATAGTGGTTGCATGTTTTTCAAACGTACAATGGATAACTGCTCCATCTTGTATGTTTACCTTATTACCTATTTTAATGTAATTCACATCGCCACGTACAACTGTATTAAACCAAAAACTACAATTATCGCCTGTAAATACTTCTCCAATAATAGTTGCAGTTGGTGCCACAAAACAGTTATTACCCAATTGCGGATGTTTATTTAAAACCGGTAGTATTAGTGCCATAATTTTTTTAAAAGTTGATAGAAAGCGTAATAAGCAAATATCTCAATTTCTTTTAAGAGATTTGTATTTATGATGCTAAACGAGAAAAATAATATTATTGGATTAAATAGACACTTATTTCTGCAACATGTAGCACAAACATCTGATGCTCCAATTGGTATTGAAATGGTAAAAGCAGAAGGTATTTACTTGTATGATGTTTCAGGAAAAAAGTATATAGATGGTATCTCGGGATTTAGTGTGGCTAATATTGGGCATAGTAATTTGTTGGTAGTAGAAGAAGTAAAAAAGCAGGTTGAGCAATACATGCACTTAATTGTGTATGGCGAATTTATTGAGCAACCACAAGTGGCTTATGCTAAAATGCTAACCGATCATTTGCCTGTATCGTTAAACTCGGTATATTTTACCAATAGTGGAACAGAAGCAACCGAAGGTGCTATGAAATTAGCCAAGCGTGTTACCAATCGTTCTAAAATAATATCATTTAAAAAATCATATCATGGAAGTACGCAAGGAGCATTAAGTGTAATGGGAGATGAGTATTGGCGTAATGCATTTCGTCCGCTTTTACCCAATATTTATTATGCCGAATTTGGAAGCGAAAATGTATTTGAGCTAATTGATGATATAACTGCTTGTGTTATTATGGAAATGGTACAAGCTGAAGCAGGAATAATTGCACCATCGAAAGAGTGGATACAAGCTGTTAGAAAAAAATGCAACGAGCATCAAGTATTGATGATTGTTGACGAAATTCAAACTGGCTTTGGCAGAACAGGCTCTCTGTGGGCTTTTCAGCAATTTGATATAGTGCCCGATATATTATTGTTAGGCAAAGCATTAGGCGGAGGAATGCCTTTAGGTGCTTTTATTGCCGATAGGCAATTAATGAATACTTTAACGCATAATCCGGTATTGGGACATATTACTACTTTTGGTGGACATCCGGTTTCTTGTACAGCCGGAAAAGCAGCTTTCACCTTTTTATTGAATGAAAATTTAATTAATGCAGTTAAGCAAAAAGAACAATTTTTACTGCAGCAATTACAGCATCCTGCAATAAAAGCTATACGAAGTGTTGGTTTGTTTATGGCTATAGAGTTTGATAGTTTCGAAACCAATCATTCTATTATTCAACGTTGTATTAAAAACGGATTTATAACCGATTGGTTTTTATTTGCACCCAATTGTATGCGAATTGCTTTACCCTTAATTGTAACATTTGAGCAATTGCAAAATGTAGTTGAAATTATTTTAAAAAGTATAGAGTAATAACTATTAATAGCCAGACTTTATTCCGAACTGTCCGAAGATAAAATCAGTTCCTCTGTCCTCTGGAATAATTATTATATTAAGTTCGTTATTTGGCTTAATAGTTTCAGCAGTTACATATTGTGGCAATACAGCTTCTGTTTTATTAAGATAAAAGAAATAGAAATATCCATTTATCATAAAAGAATACGATTGCAATTCATCGGTCGCCACGATTTGTCTTGGTTGAGCTATCAGTTGCTTTGGTAAATTAAAATTATTAGCATAAGATGATATGAAAATAGGATATTTTGCCACATCACCTCCCTCTTTGGTTAAAATCATTTTCCGGATTTCTTCTTCATGTATCGGGTCTAATTTGATTTCGTTAAAAAACGGTCTTGTCGAAATACTTGCTCGCCAAAGTATT
>JAKAJX010000162.1 GCA_021824855.1 Bacteroidota bacterium
AGATAATATTTTTCTCCGTCCATTTCCATTGGAGGAAACATACTATCGGCATAATACGGTAAATGTCCGCTGGTTAAATACATGCTTTCTTTAGCAATATGCGGTGTAACCACTCTTTTGTATCCGGCTGCTTCTTCGGTAGTTTTTGCTAACTTTTCTAATTCTTCAATAATAATTGTTCCATTTGGCATCCATAAAGGTAAACCCGGACCCACATCATCATCCATGGTATAAATTCCTAATTCTTTTCCTAATTTTCTATGATCTCTTTTTTTGGCTTCTTCCAACATGGCCAAATATTCATCTAACTCTTTTTGATTAGGAAAGGTTATTCCGTATAAGCGAGTTAATTGTTTATTTTTTTCATCTCCTTTCCAATACGCACCGGCAATATTGGTAAGTTTAATGGCTTTAATAAAACTTGTATTGGGAATATGAGGGCCGCGGCATAAATCGGTAAAATCTCCTTGCGTATAAAAAGTTATTTCTCCATCATTCAAATTTTGAAGAAGGTCTAATTTATATTCATCGCCTTTTTCAGAAAAATAAGCTATGGCTTGTTCTTTGGGGATTTCTTTTCGTATATAGTCGCTATTTTTTTTGGCTAATTCCTGCATCTTTTTTTCTAAGGCTGCTAAATCTTCTTCATTCATTTTTCTATCACCTAAATCCATATCATAATAAAAACCTTTCTCTATTGCAGGCCCAACCCAAAATTTTACACCAGGGAATAATGCTTCAACTGCTTCGGCCATTAAATGTGCCGAAGAGTGCCAAAAGGTAGATTTTGCATCGCCATCATCCCATGTTAATAATTTTAAACTTGCATCGGAATAAATGGGTCTTTTGGCATCCCAAACTTGTCCATTTATTGTTGCTGCTAATACTTTTCGTGCCAATCCTTCACTAATAGATTTAGCCACTTCTAATGCCGTAATGCCTTTTTCGTATTGTTTTACAGCTCCATCCGGAAAACTAATGTTAATCATATTATTACCTCGTAATCAAAATTTAAGATTGCGAAAATAACAAAACATTATACATTTTCCGAAAAACAATACGCCATGCCATGGTTTTAAGTAACCCTGCATAAAATCTTAACGCTTCTTTAAAACCTTAACGTTATTAAGCATGTAGTTTTGTTCTATGAGATTTGCTATTAGTTTTTTTCTTGTATTTTTTTCTGTTTTCTTTGGCTATTCGCAAAAGCTTACCGGCATTTGGAGGGGAAATTTTGTACAAAGAGATTTTAATGGCGTTGCAGGAAAATGGATTGATGATTCGTATAAATACGAAATACAAATTCATCAATTAACCGATCAATCCGTTGAAGGCGTTACTTACTCGTATAAAAATAAAATATTTTATGGCAAATCTTCTTTTAAAGGAATTTTTACCAAAGCCACTAATAATTTATTACTGAAAGAAATTAAAATGTTGGAACTAAAAATTAGCGATAATTCGGTGGCTTGTTTAATGACCTGCTATTTAGATTACTCGAAAGATGGCAAAGTGGAAAAACTGAGTGGCACTTACACCAGTATGAATCCGGAAGAAAAAAGAAGTTGCGGCGAAGGCATTGTTTATTTGGAAAGAGTGAAATTAAGCGATTTCAAGAAAGAAGATTTTTTATTGCCTGCTCCAACTATTGCTAAAAAAACGCCGGCTATTAACCCTTCGGATAAAGTAGTTACTAAAAAAAATAATTCAGAAAAATCTGCTGTTGCTGCTTCAGTTATAAAAAATAAACAGCTTACTTCTAAACCAATAACAAACAATACTACTCATCTTCCTGTACCTAAAAAAAATATCAACTCAGCTCCCCTATTATCCAATGAAATTGTTGTTGATTCGTTTAAAAAAGATAATCAGCCAATTGAAAAATATTTAAATAAACAGCCGCTTGTTATTCCAAAAATTTTACAAAGCAGAGAAAATAAATTAATTAATACTATTATAGTTGATCAGCAAGATATACAAATAGATTATTACGATAATGGAGAAATTGATAATGATACCATTTCGGTGTACCACAATTACGAAAAAATAATTAATCATGGCCGATTAAGTGATGCTCCTTTAAGTATAAAACTTCATGTAGATGAAGCTAACCCCATACATGAGTTAATTACTGTTGCCGAAAATTTAGGCGATGTGCCACCCAATACGGCATTAATGGTTATTACTGCAGGTAAAAAACGATACGAAATATTTTTATCGTCGGATGAAGTAAGCAATGCCAAAGTAATTATACAGTACCAACCCAATAAAAAACACTAAAAAACCGCTCTATAAAAATAGAGCGGCTATTGTTTGTAAACTCCTCCCGTTGCTTGCAAATATTATTGCGGATTTTTATCTCTTGATACTAAATAAGCATAATCGAAATTAACAGTCTGCGTTGTACCACCTTGTACAGTGATATATGCAGTTGACCAATTACAATTGTTTCTAAAATTAGCATCCCTGTAACCAAATACATTGGTTGCAATATCCCTAAGATTGTAATCATACATGCCTGAACCTTGTAATAAACCTCCTCGTGCACTAACAATATTCTGAATTTTTCCTTGGGCATTGATATGCACTAAAATGGTTGGTGATGCTGTCATTATTTTGCCGGTTAAATCAACTAAAGTAGCATTTATTATGGTATCTTTTTTGCTATAATTATAAGTATAATCGTCATAAGATATATTGTAATAACTTGCATAACCTGAGTTATTGATTCCTCCAACCATATTATATTGTGATCCAAACCAGCTGGTATAAAATATTGCATAAATTGAATCATTTTGAATAGTTGGCGGAGCTGTATTAGTAGGATTATTTTGTTCTGTAGTTGCAAGCCAGTTAATATTATTAATAAAACTTCTTAATAAAGGAATAAATATTTTATTTCCTAAACTATCATTTGGCATTGCTAAGTAAAAAGCACCACTTGAATAAGGAACTCCATAAGTTGGCGTATAGGTTGGCTTAACATAGTTATAATAATTATTAGAATAGCCTACTTGCAAAGTTGTATTAACAGAATCTATATGGGGTAATGTTTTAAATGGATCATCAATTCCTTGAAAATATCGAACAAACATTTTTTGCGAAACAGTGATGGTACTAGCAGTATTCACTACATAACTGTTGCCATTAGGTCCATTGGGCAATTTAATGCTGTAATTACCATTGGCATCTGTTACTGCTGCAAATTGTATATTTTGCGAATTGTAATTAACTGTAAATGTAACTAACTGACCGGCTACACCTTCTA
>JAKAJX010000289.1 GCA_021824855.1 Bacteroidota bacterium
ATGTGCCTTACTTATTCATATCAATGGCAAATATGCCGTAAAAAAAGGCGAATATGATATTCTTAAACCAATGTGTGATGCTATTACAGAACGTGGTATTGGTGCAACTATTGAAGCATTAGCTGATCATTAAACTCCCCCCACTTCTTCATGCCATTATTTGCATTAAATGAATCTATCTGGTTTCCTCCGGTTGAAGCTTCTTTAGAGGATGGATTATTAGCTGTTGGCGGAGATTTAAGTACCGAAAGATTGCTATTGGCTTATAAAAATGGCATATTCCCCTGGTACGATGGAGATATTCCTTTATGGTGGTGCCCTAATCCTCGCTTTGTGCTTTTTCCGGAAGAATTAAAGGTTAGTAAAAGCATGAAAAGTGTACTTAAAAAAAACAAATTTGAGTTTACTGTTAATACCGCATTTAAGGAAGTGATTAACCAATGTAAAATTACTAAACGCAAAGACCAAGATGGCACTTGGATAAAAGAAGAAGTTGCAACTGCCTATTTAGAACTTTATAAAAGAGGAATTGCACAAAGTGCAGAAACTTGGTATGATGGAAAATTAGTAGGCGGATTATATGGTGTACGTTTAGGCAAAGTTTTTTTTGGTGAAAGTATGTTTAGCACCGAAAGTAATGCAAGCAAATTTGCATTTATTAATTATGTTGAACAGTTAAAAGAAGAAGGCGTAGTATTAATAGATTGCCAAATACACACACAACATTTAGAAAGTTTAGGAGCACGTTTTATTATGAGAGAACAATTTATTCAGTTATTACAACATTATGTTTCAGAGGGCGAATAATTAAATTCTATCTCCATACATTTTAGCAACATCTTGAACTATTTTTTCCATTTCTCTATCTGCACCATTTGCCTCATATTTCAACTTTAAATTTCCTCCAAAAATAACAGCCACCGTTTGCCAAAAAGCAGCAGTAAAAACGCCTTTATATTCCTCAATAATTTCATAACAACTATTGTTGGTTTGGCGATATATTAATTTCATTAAAACTCTTCCCTGATAAATAGAAAGTTGTGTAAGTTTATCTGCAAACTCTTTTTTTAACTCTTTTTCACGAGACCTTATAATTGCTTTTCGCATTTTTTTATCGCTCACATTTACCAATTTGGCATTTATTTCATTCATTATTTTAGAAGAAGCTTTTGCATAAGGATACGTTACATAAATTGCATTACGCAATCTTGTCCAATCTTGCCAATAACGAGACTGTTGTCTATTTAATTTTTTTTCTACAAAGAAAGGAGGCAGATCGCTGGTAGGAATTGTATCGCCGGTTGAAGTTATAAAAATATGTACTCGGATGGTATCATTTATACCGAACTGTTGTGCAGCAGCTTTTTGAGAATAAATTAAAAAAAAGCTACTTATTGTTACAAGTATTATTTGGTTAATATATGGTTTAAAAAGTTGCATGAAGTATAAAAATAAATACATGTTTGGTATTAATGCCGCCAACTTTTAATAGTAACCTTAACCGATTGTTAAGATGCAATGCGATTAAGCCTGTATAGAATAGACATTATAAACCCAATAACCATAAGTATAACACCTATCCACAAAATTATTATCCAAGGAAATTCGTACACTTTTAACGTAATTAAATCTGACACGGCAGCACTTTCTTTAATGCCAATTTCAATGGTACTTGTTTTGGGATCAATTAGCTTATTAAATTTTATGGCAAGACTTTGTTGCGGAACAGTATCCGGAATATCTCTTAAACTATTTCCTTTTAAAGCAATTCCGGGCATTGCATTATATTGTTTTCCATCTTTTGATAGTACCGTGATATTTAAAAATAATGCTTGCTCATCTGCATTATATTTTGTTTGAAGCGATTTGGGATTTACTTCAATTTTATTTAACACCACAAATCCATTACCATAAAAAACCGTATCGCCTACTTTTAATTCTTTTTTACGAAATACCGCTGTATCGTTTTGCTTATTTTGTTCGTATGCCGATATATACACAAAAATATCTTTATCGAAATAATGACGGGCAGACGGGTTAGCCGACATTCCTTCCATGCCTTTATTATTTTTCATTAAATCGGGATACAGTTTAAAATGTTCCTTCCCATCTTTCGATTTAAAATCTATTTCAAAATAAGTTTTCTTTTCGGCCGCATTAAATGTATCGGTTACATAGGTAACTGTATATTTACCCATATCAGTGGGTACACGTTTAAATAAAGTAATATTTTCAGCCGGATCTTCTCGTTTATCTTTCTTAAAAACTGCAATTCCTGTAGTATTTTGGCTTAACACATTTTTTTTAGCCGATGACAATAAAATGCCTAATAATACTAATCCAAATCCTACGTGAGCAACCGATGCTCCTGCTGCTTTTAGTTTGCCTTTTAATCCGCTCCATATATACATAGTATTGGCTATAATGCCGTATATGCTACCAAAAATTGCTACGTATATGGCAATTAAAAATCCAATTCCGTATTTATCGTAATTAATATTGGCAAATACAATAACAAGTATGCTACATACCAACGCAATAATTGTTGGCAACACAATTCGTTTACCAAAAAAATTATTAGAAGTATTTTTATATTTAAAATATTGTGTAGTAGCTGTAAGTATACCAATGATGATTGCAATAAAAATTTGAATTTGATTATATTCTTTCAACGGATCTTCCGGAGGTGCTACATTGGTTTTAAAAATTTTATTGAATACCGGAATGGAAGTTTTTGAAATAATAATAATGGAAGATAAAAACAAAACTAAAGAACCAATAAACATCCAAAATTCGCGACTATTCGTATTTTCTTCTTTTGTAATTGCCGGAATAGATTTATATCGAATGGCAAAATATACTATCGCAGGAACAAAGAAAACTAATACAAATAATACAAGCTGGGCAGTCATATCAGAACCTACAAAAGCATGTACCGAAGTATCGCCTAATACCCCACTTCTGGTAAGAAAAGTTGAGTATAATACCAACGTAAATGTAATGATGTAGAAGAAGTAAGTACTTCGCAAAGAATAACCGGTAGCTTTATATACAATATTGGTATGTAAGCCCGCAATTAAAGTTAACCAAGGAACCAAAGAAGCATTTTCTACAGGATCCCAAGCCCAATAGCCTCCAAAATTTAAACTTTCGTAAGCCCATGCAGCTCCCATCATAATGCCGGTACCCAATATTGCTGCTGAAAATGATGACCAAGGAATGGCAGTTTTAATCCATGAATGATCTTTATTCACTAATCCGGCATAAGCAAATGCAAAAGGAATAATAGTGGAAGCAAAACCTAAAAATAAAACCGGCGGATGTATTACCATCCAATAATTCTGTAATAAAGTATTTAAATCATTTCCTTCATGAACACGAGGCAATTGCAAATAATTGGGATCGCTGAAAATGGGCAACTGACTCATTTCATTCCTCCATAAAATAAAAGGATTATTCCCAATTTTTACATCAAAAATATATACTCCAATAAGCATGGTTGCAATACAAAATTGTGCAAAGTTGATAACGGTTAAAACAGGAGCTTCCCATTTTTTATTTTTCCATATTATTATCCAACCTAACACACAATGCCAAATATTCCATAATAAAAAGCTACCCGATTGATCTTCCCAAATACAAGCCAATAAATATTTAGGAGGTAATGATAAGGAGGAATGATTCCACGCAAAAAAGTATTCGTGATAATGATTAGAAACGATATAATAAATTAAAATAAAAACGGCAAAAACAGCAATTGTTTCTATAAAAAAGAAGGTACGTGCCAATTGTAGCCAACTGGTTTTTTCTTCTGCAACTTGTAATCGGTTAGCTTTAAAATACGCAATGGTTGCCAATACAGATGCTACTAATGAAAGAATGGCAAAAAAATGCCCTAACTGTCCGGGTAATAAATGTTCGCCTATATATTGCATGGTGTAGAAAGAAGGTTTTAGTTAGAAGCATTAATACTGTTGTTTACAGCTTTTGCATCGTCTTTATATTTAGATGGACACTTTAGTAAAATATCTTTACATTCAAAATGATCGCCTTCCATTCTGCCACCCAATACAATTTGTTTACTCATCTCCATATTTTCCGGCTTAGAATTATGATACACCACATTAACCTTATTTCCTAAAGTATCTATCACCGAAAATGTTAGGTAATTAGGATTTTTGGCATCATACTGTATGGAAGATTTATCGAGCATTACAATTAGTTTAACCGGCTTACCTTGCTTTTGCTTGGCCGAAGCTATGGTTTCGTAGGTGGTAAGATTACCCGTATAGCTTATTAAAATTGTAATAGCTGCTGCAATTAATACTAAAATTATTATGTGAATTTTTTTCATACTTTTTTAAAGTTTCCCAGCAAAAGTAATTTTTTAACTGTTACCATTGATTTGATATGCATCATGTTTTATAAACATTGCTTTCGAATAATGAAATAATTAGCAAATACTTCACAATCAAACCTAATTTTGCCAATTATGAAAAGAACTGCTAAAACCTATGATTATATTGTTGTACTGAAAGAACATTCCTCGTATAAATATATTGATTGGATAAGCAAATTAATGTTATTAATTGCTATAATAAGCTTTTTATTCGAAGTATATACACAATATACCGTTTCGCATCAATTTAATCTTGCCGGAAAATCAGGTTTACTCCTTATTTTAAGTATCATTATTATTTTTTGGTGGTTATTTTCTTATTGGCAATCTCTTAGAGATCACATTCCCTTTTATCGCTTTGCATTATTAATTAGTGCATGGGGTTGGTACATTCATCCAAAAGGAAGCTTATTTTTTTTCGTTTATATTATAGCTGCTATTTTAGAAAAACCTGTAAAAATATTACCCGAAATAGCTTTTGACAGTACAGAAATTGTAATTAACTCTTTTCCTAAAAAAAGATTTTTATGGGAAGAACTCAATAATGTTATTTTAAAAGATGGCTTATTAACGATAGACTGTAAGAATAATGTACTAATTCAACGAACGGTAAATGAAGAAATATCCATTTCGGTTGAAAAAGAATTTAACGAATTTTGTAAAAACAATTTAATTGCCAAACAATAACATTTACTGTTATTAAATACGCTAAAAATCACCAATAAGAAACCAAAATAATGGCTTTACATCAATCACCTTATTTATTGTATTCCGATGGGAAAGGAAATATTTTTGAAGATACTACTCTGTATGCAGTAGGGCGTTCGGCATGGGAAGCTTTTCCTATTTCCCCTGAAGACTGGATTGAATTGCCCGATGGCGGCAATTTATACGAACTGCCGGGTAGACATGGCATTGGTCTAGATGTTGCATCGGGAGAGCTTCGCTTATGCCTTAAAGGATGGGCAGTAGCTGCTTTTATTCCTCCTGCTCATACAGGTTTATATATTGCAGCTTTTGAAACTACAAAAAATGCACCCACACTCCCCTTATTTTGTTATACTGCTGCAGGCTGGTTTAATAATAAATTTTACGTTTCGGCAATAAGAATTGAACAAGATATTCGGCAAGAATGTGCCGGATATGATGACACTAAAATTAAATCCGGTTCTCAATATTTAACAGCAGCATTTCCTAATAATAGATTGGTAACTCATTTAATGAACAATTGTTGCAATACGTATAGCTGTCCTGCTGCAAGAAATTTTGCTTTGGGAAGATGGGAATGCCCCATTCCTACTTCACCATCTTGCAATGCTAATTGTTTAGGCTGTATTTCATTTCAACCGGAAGAAGAAACCATTGTTGCTACACAAGACAGGTTAACTTTTAAACCTTCGGTAGAAGAAATTGTTGAATTCGCCGTTCCGCATCTTATCAACGCTCCTTATCCGATTGTGAGTTTTGGACAAGGTTGCGAAGGTGAGCCGCTATTAATGTGGGAAACAATTAAACAAGCCATTATTGAAATAAGAAAACATACCAATAAAGGAAGTATCAATATTAATACCAATGGCTCGAAACCCAATGCAGTAAAGGCTTTATGTGAAGTAGGTTTAGACAGTATTCGGGTAAGTACCAACTCATTCAGAAAAGAAATTTATACCAAATATTACCGTCCTAATAATTATCAATTTGAAGATATAATTGAAAGTTTAAAAGTTATCAGAAGCTTTGGAAGATGGAGCAGTATTAATTATTTTGTTTTTCCGGGAATGACGGATACAAGCGAAGAATATGAGGCTTTACGAACAATAATTAAAGAAACCGATTTAAATATGATTCAGTGGAGAAATTTTAACATTGATCCTGATTGGTATTTAAAACAAATTGATGTAAAAGAAACTGCTGAGTTATTAGGAATAAAACAAGTAATGGATTTAATTCATGAAGAATTTCCGAAAGTGCAGTTTGGCTATTTCAATCCGCCAATGGAAAGAATTAAAGGAAATTTCGAAACAGACTTTGCACATTAGTAAGCATATAATTTTTTAAAAAGCAAGGATACATACAATGATAATATTAACCTTTCTTTACGCACTTTAGTGTACACAAGGAACGTTATTTGTGTAGTTTTCAACACTCGTATTATTTTATTAGCCAATTGAATAAGTTTGTATGAACAATAATATATCAATGCAAGCATCTTCTTTCGAAATCAAAAAAAACATAAAAGCATCGGGCTATACCATAGCAATTTGTAGCATTCTTGCATTTTTATTCTTTTTTATACAATGGAATTCACCTCAAATATCTCCTCCCATTGCAGATACCGGTATTGAAGTAAATTTAGGAAATAGCGAAACAGGTTTAGGAAATATTGCACCGCAGCTTCCGGGCACACCATCCACCGATGCTCAGCAAAACCAAGCCACGCCTACAACTTCTGCAACTACGCCATCCAAAGCAACTATTTCTGCATCAGATAATGGCGATGAAGCAATTAATAATACTTCAACACCCAATTCAAATACAAAACCAATTAATACACCCGATATAACTAAAAAAAAATCGGTTAATACCACCACTGTAGTTTCTAAACCTGCTAAACCTAAAGCAGTATATAAAGCCGAATTGAATAAGGGAAATGGTGGAAATTATGCCGATAGTTATAATGGCATCAATAATCAGGGAATTGCCGGTGGAAAAGGCGATCAAGGTAAACCCAATGGTAATCCCAACAGCGATAGTTATACAGGCAATGGCGGATTAGGGAATAGTGGCGTAAGTATAAGAAGTGGATTAGATGGAAGAAAGTTTACACAGTTTCCTTCGTTTCAAGATAATTTTAATGAACCGGCTAAAGTTGCTGTTGATATTACTGTAGATATTAATGGCAATGTAATAAATGCAACTATCAATCCAAGAGGTACTACTACTACCAATTACGCTATAAGAGCTATTGCCATTCGCAAAGCCAAACAGCTAAAATTAAATTCAGGCAAAGAAGATCAACAAACAGGAACAATTGTATTTGACTTTAAATTAAAAGGTTAATTTATTTGCATTTTTATTTTAAATGACGTATCAAGAAACAATAAATTATCTGTACCAAACTTTGCCAATGTTTAGCAAAGTAGGTGCAACTGCTATTAAAAAAGATATTACTAATACCATAGAACTTTGTAAGGTTTTAAACAACCCACATACTCAATTTAAAACAATACATATTGCAGGCACTAATGGCAAAGGAAGTACCAGCCACATGCTTGCTGCTATTTTACAAACTGCCGGTTATACTACAGGCCTCTATACTTCTCCGCATTTGAAAGATTTTAGAGAAAGAATTAAAGTAAACGGAAAAATGTGCGAGAAAGAATTTGTAGTAGATTTTGTAGAAAAAATTCAACCTTCCATTGAAAAAATTCAACCTTCTTTTTTTGAAATAACGGTGGCAATGGCATTTGCTTATTTTGGCGAGCAAAAAGTAGATATTGCTATTGTGGAAGTAGGTTTGGGTGGAAGATTAGATAGCACCAATATTATTACTCCCGAATTAGCTGTTATTACTAATATTGGATGGGATCACATGAATTTGTTGGGAGATAGTTTAGATAAAATTGCTTTTGAAAAAGCGGGCATTATTAAACAAAATATTCCTGTAGTTATTGGCGAATATTTGCCCGAAACTAAACCTATTTTCGAAAACAAAGCTGCATCAGTACAAGCACCCATTATTTGGGCACAAGAAAAAAAATGGGTATCAGAATGGAAATATCAGCACCATCAATTAGTAATAGAAATTGCAGATCATACTACATCCGAAAGAGAAACGTATCAATTAGATTTACCAGGACTATATCAAACTAAAAATATACTAACTGTATTAGCGTCTGTACATCAATTGCAAAAAAAAGGATGGCATATTTCATTAACCAATATAAAAAAGGCACTAACACAAGTAAAAGGTTTAACGGGCTTACATGGAAGATGGGAACTAATACATGAGCACCCTACAGTTATTATGGATGTAGGGCATAATGTTGATGGAATTAAATTAATTGTTGAACAATTGGAACTAACTTCTTTTAATCATTTGCATATTATTATTGGCATGGTAAAAGATAAAGATGTAGATAGTGTTTTACATTTACTTCCTAAATATGCCACTTATTATTTCACTCAAGCCCATATTCCCAGAGCATTAGACGCAAAAATTTTACAACAAAAAGCAGTGGATGTAGGACTAAACGGGAAAGTTTTTGACGATGTTAATATGGCCTTACATTCTGCAAAATCGGTTGCAAAAAAAGATGATTTAATTTTGGTTTGTGGCAGTGTGTTTTTAGTAGGCGAAGTTATTTTTTAGAAATTAATCAAATTCCAAATCACATATGCGCTACTACTTGCTATTTTAGCATTTGTAATTAATTTTTTGAAACCTTTTTAATTTCGCCTCCACTACTTACCGAAATAAGTTTTAAAGCACAATTACCGGAATATCTTATTGTACCTCCGCTACTGGCTTTGGCAGTTAGTTCTTTTGTAATTTTTAATTTAATATCAGCACCACTACTTACAGTAGCTTCAGAGCTATCAACTTCTAAATCAAACCCTTTAAAAGTACCTCCACTATTTCCATCAACAGTTAAATACGAAGTTCTTCCTTGTAATTTAATTTCACCTCCGCTACTTACATGCGCACTTAAATTGTCAGTATTAAAATCTTCTCCATAAATACTTGCACCACTCGATGCTTTTAAAGCATTTATATTTTTATATGCAACATATACTTTTACATTTCCGCTAAAGCTTTTCATAAAGCTCAACTTAGGTTCTCTGTATATTTTTAGCACACCGTTTTCTACTTCTGTTTTGATATATTTTACAATATCCGCATTATTTGAACTTACTATTAATGACTCTGTATTATCTTTCGAAATATATACATCTATTCCGGTAGCAGCATTAATAGCATGAAATGAAGTGATATTTCTTTTATCGGCATTTTCAACATGAATATTTTTTTGTGAAAATGAATTGGCTGTGAGTGCAAGTGCAGTTAGAAATAAAAAAATGTTACGCATAAAAATGTTTTACATACAACGAGCATTGCATAAAAAAGTTACAATTATTTTAAAACGATAGCTGCTAATGGCGGTAAATGAACTTTTAACTTATACCATTTATCTTTTGGATTCACTTTTTCTGCCTTAATTTCTGTGTTATATACATCGCCTGTTCCCCAAAAATCTTTACTATCACTATTAAAAATTTCTTGCCAATTTTCTTTTCCGTATGCATGAATTTCCCAATCGTATCGCACAATGGGTGTCATGTTTAATATAACAAGTACTTCATCTTTTTCATTCATTCCTTTTCGTTTATACACTGCAACAGATTCATTTCTATGATTCAAATCAACCCATTCAAATCCGTCGGCTTCAAATTGTTTTTCGTATAACGCAGGTTGTTGGCGATATAGCTCATTTAGTTTTTGTACGCAATTTTTCATGCCTCCATGACTAACATGTTGTAATAAATCCCATTGTAACTCACTTTTATAATTCCATTCATTTGTAGCGGCAAACTCGTTTCCCATGAATAATAATTTAGCACCCGGGTGAGTAAACATATAAGTGTACAACAAACGTAAATTGGCAAACTTTTGCCAGTCATCACCGGGCATTTTATAAATCATTGGACTTTTGCCATGTACTACTTCATCGTGGCTTAATGGCAACATAAAACTTTCATCATAAAAATACATCATACTAAAAGTAAATTTATCTTGATGAAATTGCCTATATACCGGATCGAGTTTAAAATAATTTAAAGTATCGTGCATCCATCCCATCATCCATTTCATTCCAAAACCTAACCCATCCTCAAAAGTAGGTTTGCTAATTTTCGGCCAATCAGTGGCTTCTTCTGCAATAGTTTGAATTTCTGGAAAGTCTCTATATAAAGTTTCATTTAAATCTTTTATAAAAGCTATTGCTTCTAAGTTGCCATTACCTCCAAATTCATTGGGCTCCCATTGACTTTTATTACGACTATAATCTAATCGCAACATTGATGAAACTGCATCTACTCTCAATCCATCGGCATGAAACTGATCACACCAAAATCTGGCACTACTTATTAAAAAACTTTTTACTTCCCCACGTTTATAATTAAAAATATAAGAGTTCCAATCCGGATGATATCCTTTTCGCATATCGGCATATTCGTAAGTATGCGTTCCATCAAACATAAACAGTCCGTGTGCATCATAAGGAAAATGTGAAGGAACCCAGTCAAGGATTACCCCAATATCAGCTTGATGTAAAGCATCAACTAATGCAGCAAAATTTTGCGGATTACCAAACCGAGATGTAGGAGCAAAATATCCTGTTCCCTGATATCCCCAACTGCCATCGAAAGGGTGCTCCATAACAGGCATAAACTCTACATGCGTAAAGCCCATTTCTTTAACATAAGGAACTAATCTTTCAGTAATTTGTTGATACGTATTATACTCTTCCTCATTATTTTTATCGGGACGCATCCAACTTGCCAAATGCACTTCATATACCGAATAAGGTGCATTACGATTATTGTGCTTAGCCCTTATTTTCATCCATTCTGAATCATTCCATTCAAACGTTGTTTGCCAAGTAATTGAAGCCGTATATGGTCGCTTTTCCCAGAAGTGAGCAAATGGATCTCCTTTATCTAATTTAATACCTTGAAATCCATGAATATGGTATTTATAAGCTTCTCCGGCATGAACGTTGGGAATAAATCCTTCCCAAATTCCGGAATTATCTAATCGTACTTTTAATGGATGAGATGTTTTATTCCAATCATTAAAATATCCTGTAACACTTACCCATGTTGCATTTGGTGCCCAAACTGCAAAATAGGTTCCTGCAATACCTAATACCTCCATTTGTTTATTGCCAAAAAGGTTATATAACCTATAATGGGTTCCATTTTGAAAGTTCTTTATATCATCATCTGTAAATAAAGAATAATTCCACACTGCTTGCTGCGTATCTACAAAAAAAACTTCTTCGTATTTTTTATTGGCTAATTCCGCTTTATTATCAACATTGTTTTTATTAGCCGAATCTTTAGATTTGTCCATCATAAAAATTTAATGCAGTAAGTTATAACAATTAGAAGAATATACGTTTTAATTCTTCAATTCTAAAACCCACATAGTTTTTGACGGAATGGAAAAAGTTGATGATAGAATGTTATTATTTTCTACATTGATGGCTTTTGAAAATCCTTTAGTTCTTTCTTCATAATCTTTTGTATCAACTTTCATTTCTTTATCGGCAGTATTCATCACACACATGATCGTTTGTTTATCATCGAAACGGAAATAAACATACAACCCATCTTTAGGAATGTATTGCATCATTTTTCCTGAAGTAATTGCGGAAGATTTTTTTCTGAAATTAGCCAGAATTGTTGTGTACTGTTGCATATCTTTTTCTGCATCAGTTAATCCTTCACCGGTAAAAGAATTTTTTTTATCGCCTGCCCATCCGCCCGGAAAATCTAATCGAACCCAACCATCTTGCGGATTTTTTTCTCCTTTCATTAATACTTCGGTTCCATAATAAATTTGCGGAATACCTCTACAGGTTAGTAACCATGCAATACCCATTTTTAATTTATTTACATCTTCTTTCATTTCAGAATAAAAACGGGTAAGATCGTGATTGTCTAAAAAGATGACATTATTGTTGGCATTTTTATATAAAAAATCGTTGCTTAATGTACTGTATAATTTATTCACGCCATCTGTCCAACCAAAATTTTGGGTTAATGCAGGAATGATGCCATAAAACAATGTTTGAAAATCGGTTGCTCCCAGTAAATTACTTTTAAAGGGCGTATTAATATTGTTTGCTGTAAAGTAAGCCTGGCTTGCAGTTCCGTGCACCCATGTTTCGCCAAACATAGTTATTTTAGGATATTCTTTTACCAACTCTTTATTGCAACGATTCATAAAAGGCAAATCGTTATAGATGTACGTATCAATTCTCCAGCCATCTACTCCAAATTCCTCCACACTCCATATTGCATGCTGAATTAAATAATTAGCAAAATAAGGATTCGATTGATTTACATCGGGCATTTTAGGTGTAAACCAACCATCACTCATCACTTTTTTGTCGTGTTGTGAAGCATACGGATCGAAAAGTGGCTGATCTTTATAACTGGTTCCGGTGTAGGTAGGCCATTGATGAAACCAATCTTTTGTGGGTGGATCGAGTACAAAAATGTTCATACTACCTACATGATTGTACACTGCATCTTGTATTAATTTCATACCGCGTTTATGCAACTCGTTGCTTAGTTCTTTATACTTTTCGGCTCCTCCAAAACGAGGTTCAATAACATAATGATTGGTGAAGGAATATCCGTGTTCAGTTCTGTTAGGTTCATCATTTTCAATTACCGGAGTCATCCATAAAGTGGTAATTCCCAACTTTTGTAAATAATCGAGATGATTAATAATACCTTGGAAATCTCCGCCATGACGATCATATATTTGATTACGGTTGAGCGATTGGTCTCTCATTCCTTTAATTCTATCATTACTTGTATCACCATCACTAAATCTATCGGGCATAATTAAATACACTAAATCTTTAGAATTAATACCTTGCGCAAATGCAGTACCGTTACCTTTTCTTCTTTCTTTCAATAACCAATCTACCGAATGAGCTGTTTTGTTATTGGTAAACAAAAAGCGAACTGTACCCGGTTTGGCTGTTGCTGTAATATCAATATCAACTGCTACATATTTGCTATTATCTAATAAATGAACAGCTTTAATAAAAACCCCCTGATAGTTGGTAGATATTTTTTCTGTATTAAAATGTTCGTGATCGCTTTTAATAAGTAACTGAATGGAATGATGCTTCATTCCCACCCACCAATTGGTAGGATAAATTGTTGCATACTGTGCTTGTACTGAAGTATAATACAATATACTTAACAGCAGAAAAGAAAAGAAATGTTTCATAATTGTTTATCTTATTGCTAATGCTATGCCTACACCAACTCCATTATATTTTGCGAAAGTATAATCGGCATACACTTTAAAAATTAATAAATTAAATCTTACTCCCCATGTATTAGACATTCCACCGCCGGTATAACTTAATGAGATAGGATCTACCACATTTGTTGATACAACATTATTGGGTGGTGGAAAACCGGTATTATAACTAACTGCATAATTGCCTTTTAAATTAATAGTTGATTTACCATTAGAATACCCAATTGCTGTATATATTTCTAAAAAAGCGAACTTAACAGATGCTATACCTTGTAAGGTAAAAGCAGATATGTCGTAGTTAATATTGGCATCTGAAGCAGTTACACTTGTACCTGAAATAGATGGATTATACGATGCAGATATTTTATTGTACGCTGCCAATGCAGATAAATGTAAAAAAGGAACTTTTTTAATAAAAGGAAGATAATTAGAAAACTCATGCTGCACACCTAATCCAAATACGCCAATAGCTACATTGTTAAAATTTGTTTTAGGAAAATAACGCACTTTTAAGTCGGTATGTTTAAATAAACCTATTCCTATTTGTGCAACCGGCAAGGGCACCGAAACCGGTAAAAAAGAAATTTTTTTCTTAAAATCATCTCCAATCCCTTTTGGAGCACCAAAACTTGTTGAAACCGTTTGCCCATTAACATTGCTACTTACGTTTATTTGTTGTGAAGTAGTACTTCCCATAAAAGTTGGTAAAGATGCAGAAGAAGCTCCGCCATTAAGCTTAAAAGTGGTATAATCGCTATTATTGAAAGTGAAATTTTGTTTTTCTATTGGTATTGCAGCAGCCTGTATATTAATAGAAAAATCTAATCCTAATAATTTATGCGCACGGGCAGTACTATACCATCCTCGAGCTAAATTATAAATTTCGCCTTCACCAAAAGGCTGAATGTAATTACTAAAATATTTATTGGCATCGGCTTTAGAGCCTGCAATAATTTGTGCAATATCTTGCGAGCGAACCTGATTAAAAAAGACAATCGCAAAAAACGATAGAAATATCTTTCTCATAAACAAAATTTTAAGTAATTATAGTAAAAAACATTTCTAAAAAGGCAATTAGAATAATTTAAAAGTTGCATTAACATCAAAAACTTAATCTTTGGTTTTAATTACAATTTTTGCAAAAACACCTGCTATTATCATAGAAATACCTGCAACGCCAATAACATTAATTGCTTTATCTCCCACAGTACTAAGTATCACTCCGCCCAATAAACTCGCTGCAATTTGCGGAATAGTAATGGTAGCATTAAAAATGCCCATATAAACACCGGTTTTGCTTGGCGGAAGTGTAGAGGAAAGAATAGCATACGGTAAAGCAAGAATAGCAGCCCAAGCTATTCCTACGCCAATCATTGGAAAAATTAATCCATATTTCGAAGTAATAAACCGCATCATAAACAATCCTACTCCTCCTGCAATTAAAGATGCCATATAGGTGTTCTTTCGTCCAAATTTATTGGCAAGTGGTGTAATTAAAGGCGAGTACACTGCAGCAAACACACTGTACAATCCAAAAATTATTCCTACCCAATTACCTGCATCGTTAAATGGCTTTGACTGTGGATCAGAAGTATTCCATACTTGCTGTGCTATTCCCTGAGTGGTAAAAACCCACATTAAAAAAAGTGCAAACCATGAAAAGAATTGTGTAACGGCCAATTGCCACATGGTGGGAGGTATATTTTTAATTAATTCTTTAAATGATACTTTTTCCTCTTTCGTAGCTGTGTCAATATTATTGTATTTCGCATATTCTTCAGGAGGATATTCTTTTGTTCTGAAGGATGTCCATAAAACACTTAATAATAAAGCTGCTCCACCAAAATAAAACGACCAAATAACTGAATCGGCTACTTTATGCCCGGCAGCAGGTTCATTGGCCACACCGATCCATGTAAGAAAAAAAGGCAAAAACGAACCAACTGCTGCACCAACATTTATTAATAAACTTTGTATAGAATAGCCTTTATTTCTTTGCGAATCGTTAACCATATCGCTTACTAATGCCCTAAAAGGTTGCATGGTTACATTAAATGAAGTATCCATTAAAAGCAACATAGCTGCACCAAAAAATACAGGTGGTAATAATTGTGCAAAATGTTCGGAATTGGGCATAAAAAACATAGCACATGCCGAAACAATTGAACCTCCTAAAATAAAAGGAATTCTTCTGCCTAACCTTGTCCATGTTTTATCACTTGATAACCCTACAATTGGTTGTACAATTAACCCCGATAAAGGAGCTGCTAACCAAAACAAGCTGAGATGATGCACATCGGCACCTATTGCCGATAAGATTCTACTTGTATTAGCATTTTGCAAAGAATAGCCAATTTGTACGCCCAAAAAACCAAAACTTATATTCCATATTTGAAAGAAACGAAGTTGAGGTTTACTTACCGCCGAATGCACCGAGCTTTTATTACTAAACGCCATATTTATCGTTTTATAGTATATACAAAATGAATACTTTTTAAAAACCCAGTTAACAATATTTATTGAGTTTTTTATGTAAAATAAGTTGCATTAAACAGTAAATCCGTTTGGTAATATGGCACCTTTTTTAATTACAATAATACCATCTTTTACAGTGTATAAAGCATGATCTATATTTTCCAAATGGCTTCCTCCATTTATTCTTACATCATTTCCTATACGGCAATTTTTATCAATGATAGCATCTTTAATATGACATCTTTCGCCAATCCCAATTCTCGGAATTCCTTTTTGTGCATTTTCTTCCATTAATTCTAATGTTTCGTAAAAATCATTTCCCATGATATAGGAGTTAACTACTGTTGATCCTAAGCCAATTCTAGCTCTAATACCCACTACACAGTTTTCTATTCTGCTGGCATGAATAATAGAACCTTCTGCAATAATGGTTTTTTCTAAAGTAGTGCCACTAATTTTTGCAGGAGGAAGCATACGAGCACGTGTATATACAGTTCTATTGATATCGAATAAATTAAATGGAGGTAAATCTTGCGTTAATGCAAGATTAGCTTCGAAGAATGAAGCAATATTTCCGATATCGGTCCAATAACCATCATATTGATAGCTGGCAACTTTATACCCGTGAATAGAATTAGGAATAATTTCTTTTCCAAAATCAGTAGCATCCGGGTGTTCGTCTTTTAATAGTTTATATAAAACATGTTTATTAAAAATATAAATACCCATTGAGGCTAAATAATTTCTGCCCTGAGCTTTCATTTCATTACCGGTTTCGCTAACCCAGTCTGGCAACAGTTCGGGTTTAGGTTTTTCTATAAAAGAAGTAATGCAATTTTCTTCATTCGATTTTAAGATACAAAATTCCGAAGCCTCTTTAGCAATAACCGGAATGGTTGCAATAGAAATAT